>JBMFPI010000234.1:0-5892 GCA_049969195.1 Armatimonadota bacterium | reverse complement strand
GTAATAAACGAACTTGATCTGCTCGGGCACCTTGAACCAAGTCTCTCCGAGCGCCATCGCAGCTGCCAGGTCGGTCGAGCCGACGCCGGTCGAGAACGCACCGACCGCGCCGTACGTGCAGGTGTGGGAATCCGCACCGATGATCGCGTCCCCCGGGAGCACCAGGCCTTCGTCAGGCAGCAGCGTGTGCTCGATTCCCATCTGCCCGATCTCGAACCAGTGCGTGATCGAGTGCTTCCTAGCAAACTCCCGCACGGTTTTGACGAGCTCCGCGGACTTGATGTCCTTGTTCGGCGTCGAGTGATCCGGCACGAGGGCGATCCGGTCCTTGTCGAAAACGGTTTTGGCGCCGATCTTTTCGAACTCGCGAATCGCAATCGGCGCAGTGATGTCGTTGCCGAGCATAAAGTCCAGCCGGGCGTTTATGAGTTCCCCCGGTTCGACATATTCCCTCCCGCAGTGCGCGGCGAGGATCTTCTGAGTGATGGTTTGACCCATAGTGCCTCTCTAGTATCACGAAAACAGACCGCAGAGTAGCCTCTTCAGACAGTCCCAGGCGTGAATCACATTCCCACGGAACCGCGTCCGCGACAATAACCGTCTGGTGGTCGTGTCCCCACACGGAAGACACGTCCGGGAGAATACATCCCGCGCGACCGGCCGCCCGATCTGCGGTGTAACGTCAAGCAGCCCCGTATAACCTCGCGTAGCCCCGCCCTTTTTCGATGAAATACCGCATCGTCTCGTAGTCAACTTCCGGCGGTTCGGAGTGATCGGAATGGACGATGAATCCTCCGCCGCCCTCCATCACGGGGGTTATCTTCTTCTCGAGCTCCGCATCGATGGCGGCGCGGTCGTTGGCAATCAGAGTGCGAACGTCGAGTCCGCCATAGAAGGCAATCCTGTCGCCGAAGCGCTTGAACAGGGTGGGCAGGTCCATGCCGGCCTTGACCTCCATCGCCTGCAGGCAGTCCATCCCCGCCTCGATCAGTCCCGGCACAAGCGGCTCGACGTATCCACATGAGTGGACGATCACCTTACACCCAAGCGAATGCGCATAGTCGAACAACAGTTTGTGGCCGGGCTGAATGATTTCCCGGTACATCGCGGGCGACATAAACGGCCTGTTCTTGAAGCCCATATCCTCAAAGAAGAACATCCCGTCCGGCTTGCCCTCTTCGGCAAACAACGTTTCCAGGTGGATAATGGTCATCCGGGCGTAGGTCATCACCATGTCCTTGACCCACTCCGGATCATCTGCCATACCGATGAGCATATACTCGTGACCGCACACCGGGTGGATTTGCTCAAACGGCGCCACCCCCGCCCAGCAGAAGAAGCGCTGTTTCTCGGCGGCAGATCTCTTCGCCTCCCGATAACCCTCGAAGGGAATTCGACGACGGTCCAGGTCAATCAGGTGCGGTTTGATGTGCTCCTCCCATCCGCGCCGGTCCTTGACCGTGAAGTCCACGTGCTCCGGTGTGGAATCGTGAAGCTTGTGACGCCGGAGCTTTGCGCCGTTACCGTCGAGAGTCAGAATGGTTTCCTCAGTCTCCTCGATCGTCACGGGCTGGAAGTCCAGGTCGGCAACGCTGTTGAGCCACCCGCCAGTTCGAAGGTCCTGGCCGAAGTGCTCGTAGACATCCTCGTCCGGCTTTATGTGGCCCTCGCGCTTCCACCGCTCGACGGTCGCACCCCACGGGCTTATGCATGCCGGCAGCAAATCGACCGGCTTGCGATCCAGCGTTCTCCGAACTCGTTCGTAACTGGTCATTGGCATGGTAGTTCCACCCTTTCGATTCCGGCTGCCGCCGCACGCGACTAGAGAACCGCATTCTCTTCAACCTTGTCCTCGGGGACACGTCTCGATTGGTAATACACCAGCTTGTTTATCGCGTTGATATATGCCTTCGCGCTGGCCTCGACGATATCTAGGCTCGCCCCGCGACCGGTATACACGCGCCCGTCAGCGGCCTCAAGCTTGACCGTCACCTCTCCCAGGGCATCCGTGCCACCGGTTACCGATTTCACAACGAAATCCACCAGCTTGTACTTGGCGTCGACGAGTTTGTCGATTGTCCGATAGACCGCGTCAACCGATCCAACCCCGATCCCCGCGTCGGTCATCTCGGTGTCCTCGGTCTTGAGTTTAATCGTGGCAGTTGGAACGCCCTGCAGGCTAGTCATCACGTTCATATAGACAAGCCGGTACTTCGACGGGATCGCGTAGACCTCGTCGGCGACTATAGCCTCCAGGTCTTCGTCGTAAACCTCTTTCTTCTTATCCGCGATGAGCTTGAATCGTTCGAATGCCTTCTCCAGATCGCTCGGGCTGAGTGTGTAGCCGAGGGCCTTCAGACGCTCGGAAAACGCGTGCTTACCCGACCGCCTTCCTAGGATCAGCCCGCTGCCCTTCCATCCGACCTCCGCCGGATCCATAATCTCGTAAGTGGTGCGCTCCTTCAGCACGCCGTCCTGGTGTATGCCGGCTTCGTGAGCGAACGCGTTCCGGCCGACAATGGCTTTGTTAGGCTGGACCGTGAAGCCGGTGACATCTGAAACCAGCCGACTTGCTCTGTAGAACTCCCGCGTGTTGATATCCACTTCGACGTTGAAGACGTCATTGCGCGTCTTCAGGGCCATCACGACTTCTTCGAGCGCGGCGTTACCGGCCCGCTCGCCGATGCCATTGATGGTACATTCGACCTGCCCCGCGCCTGCTTCCACTGCTGCCAGTGAGTTTGCAACCGCCAGCCCCAGGTCGTTGTGGCAGTGGACGCTTACAATCGCCTTCCCAATGTTGGGAACCCGCTCGATCAGATTGCGAATCATCGCGCCCCACTGCGAAGGAATGGCATAGCCTACCGTATCCGGGATGTTCACGGTGGTCGCGCCGGCATCTATGACCGCTTCCACAACCTGGCACAGGTAATCGAACCCCGTGCGCGCCGAATCCTCCGGGGAAAACTCGACCAGGTCGGTGTACCGCTTGGCGCGCTTGACCGCATTCACCGCCATCTCCAGGACTTCCTCGCGCGACTTGCGCAGCTTTTTCTCCACGTGGACATCCGACGTAGCGATGAACGTGTGTATTACGGGCTTTTGTGCGTTCTTGAGCGCTTCACCCGCCTTGTCGATATCATCATCGCGACAACGCGCCAGCCCAGCAATGGCCGGTCCTTTGATCGACTCGGCTATAGCCTTGACCGCCTCGAAATCCCCGGGAGACGACGCCGGAAACCCCGCTTCTATGACGTCCACGTTGAGCCGGGCAAGCTGCCTCGCGACCTCCAGCTTTTCTTCTATGTTCATGCTGGCGCCGGCCGATTGCTCGCCGTCGCGCAGCGTTGTATCGAATATCAGTATCCGCCTGCTCACGTGGGCACCCCTTTCTAACTTGCGATTTGTAATCCGCGCGATTTGCGAACAGATCGAGCGCAACCTCACACGGCCTAAGGTAGTTGCGATAAGCGCGTTTTACTCGATGCTTCTGCCCAATTGAGAAGCCTCGAATCGCCGAAAATGCTAGCTTTGTGTTCTATCGCAATAGCCCCGCCCGCTCTGCATTGTGCTTCGGCTCACGGGCACTGCGCGTCGCTGGCCGCGCGTCGCAGCCCATCCTTACGCGCTCCCTGGGCCATGTTTGGCTATTTTTTCTTGAGCCACGGCATCATATTGCGCAGCCGTTTCCCAACCTCTTCGATCTGAGTCTGCTGGCTGTGGCGCCGCGCGGCGTTGAAGACCGGCCTACCCGCCTTGTTCTCCAAAATCCACTCGCGCGCGAACTCGCCTGACTGGATCTCATCGAGGATGCAGCGCATCTCTTCTTTGACGTCATCGTTGATCACCCGCGGCCCGCGCGTGTAGTCTCCGTATTCCGCGGTGTTCGAAATGGAGTATCTCGTGTAGCTCAGGCCGCCCTCATACATCAGGTCAACTATCAGCTTGAGCTCGTGCAGGCATTCGAAGTACGCGATCTCCGGCTGATACCCGGCTTCGACAAGCGTCTCAAAGCCGGCTTGCACCAGAGCGGTGCAACCGCCGCATAGCACAGCCTGCTCGCCGAAAAGGTCCGTTTCGGTCTCCTCCTCGAAAGTCGTCTCCAGCACACCCACGCGCGTCGCGCCGATCCCCTTGGCGTATGCAAGAGCGATTTCCTTTGCTTTCTTGCTCGCATCCTGATACACGGCGATGAGAGCCGGAACCCCGGCGCCTTCCGTGTATACCCTCCGAACCAGATGCCCCGGCCCTTTCGGTGCCACCATGATCACGTCAACATCCTTCGGCGGAACGATCTGGCCGAAGTGTATGTTGAACCCGTGCGAGAAGACCAGTGCGTTCCCGGGCTTGAGATTGGGCTCGACCTCGTTTGTGTAAACCGCCGGCTGGACTTCGTCTTCTACCAGCATCTGAATGAGGTCGGCCTGCTTTGAGGCCTCCGCGGCACTGACGGGCTCGAACCCGTCCTGGACCGCCTTCTTGTAGTTCTCTGTCCCCTTGAGGTCGGCGACGATCACGTCCAGCCCGCTGTCGCGCAGGTTCTGCGCCTGTGCGTGCCCCTGACTACCGTAACCGATGATTGCAATCTTTTTTCCCTTGAGAACGTCGAGATTTGCGTCCTTGTCGTAGTACACTTTTGCCGGCATGTGTCTTCCTCCAGTCCAGATTCGCGGGTGCCGGCTTCTATGCCGGCCCAATTGCGAGGCCGAGCCTCGCCGCTGCGGCTACGCACGCCTCCTGAGCGCAACCGATATCCCAAACGCGGCCAGTCCGATAATCGCCCCGACCGCGGCAAACAGAATCAGCTCAATGATCAGATTCCCCACAGAATCGAGCCCAAGCGCGTCAGTGACCGCGCCGAATATGTGCCACATCCCGTAGACGACGGTCAGCAAGCTGCCGAGCAGACCGCCGGCCAACACCTTGGGCAGCGCGCAGCGCTCGTGCGCACCGATCATCGTCCCGATCACGATCCCGAAAAGCGGCCCCGCCACTGCCGACAGCAGCATCACCTTCTCAAACGATTCGCGTGCGAGCAGTTCTTTCATCCCGCTTCGTCCGCCCTTCCGACCTCCCTGTCAAGAACACTGGCGAAACACCGAACCTGTTCCCCCAACCTCTCCGGCGGACCAAGGAAGGCGTGTCATTCCGCACCCGTCGTCTGTCCCGCGCTGTTCGCCTGGCCGACCGCCGTAACCGCTCCGCGCGCCATCGCGATCTTGCCCGTCCGCACGACCTCGGCTATACCGAACGGCTCCAGCAGGCGTTCTATGGCGTCGACCTTGTCGATCCCGCCCGTGACCTCAATCGTGAACGTCGTGTCGCTGATATCAATGATCTTCGCCCGGAATATGTCGACGATCTGCATGATCTCAGCTCTTCGACTGGGCTCGGCTTTGACTTTGATCATAGCCAGCTCGCGCTCGACGATCGGCACATCGCTGTAGTCGATCACTTTGATGACGTCGATCAGCTTGTCCGTTTGCTTGTTGATCTGAGCAAGGGTCGAATCATCCCCGGTGACGACGATTGTCATGCGCGAGATTGTAGGATCGTCGGTGATGCTCACCGCAAGCGACTCGATGTTGAACCCGCGACGTGCAAACAGCCCGGAAACCCGGGCCAGCACGCCCGGCTTGTTCTCCACGAGTACGGTTATCGTATGCTGCATTGGTCTGCGCATGTTGGCCCTCGTTGTTGCAGTCCTGCTGCTGCTACTAGTCCGTCGCGCCCGACCGATCAGTAGCAGCTTTCGCGTTCCTTTACTTTGGTCTGTTGACCATCATCTCCTCGATACTCTGGCCGGCGGGTATCATCGGAAAGACATTCTCTTCGCGCCGGACCACGAAGTCGATGATCGTAGGCCGATCGTTTATCTCCATCGCCTTCTTG
>JBMFPI010000233.1:0-5895 GCA_049969195.1 Armatimonadota bacterium | reverse complement strand
CACAAGCTGGTCGTCGTTTAGAAGACTTCCCTTTGCCGAGCCTTTCTCGAGTGTCTTGAGCGTTTCCTCGAGTTGGGCAACGAGCTGAAGCGCTTCGGGGCGGTCCTCGATGCTGCGAAGGACCGGCGGCCAGGAGTAGAGCCCGTCGGCTCTGTCCCTGCCGGCATAGTCCGGCGCCATGACGAACAGTCTTCGGAGGGCGTTGTGCAGGTCGTCGAACCGCATAGCTGCGTCAACCATGTCGGGGCCGAAGACGATGTCGTAGATGCGCCGGCGGTGTGCGGTCCAGTCGTGCTGCTCAGGCGACCACGCCCACATGTTCAAGACGTGACAGGTATATTCGTTGCCCCAGACCGACCCGCCCCACGGCTGAACCCCAGAGCACTGCTTGCCGGCGTTTGCAATCGATTCCCATGAGGGGTTCCACCACCCCTCCGACAGCGGCGAGAGGTCCATATAAGGCTGCTTGCGGTCCGCGCGCATGCTGCGGTTTCCGTCGTGTGTGAATCCTCCGCGTGGGCGCGGCCAGTTGAGCCACCACGCGGGCGGAATCTTGAACCCGCAGGCCAGGGTCTTCCTGAGGTTCTCGCCGGACGGCGGCTTCGTCTGGAAGAGAAGCGCGCGCTCCATGCCCGGCGTGTGGCCGACCTTGTAGTTGGTTTCGGTGGCGATCTCCAGATACGACTCTTTGCCCGGGACAATCGCGATCTTGCTGCCGGTGACCCCGTGCTTCTTACCAAGCTCGACGATGCGTTTGATCAGCGGGATCGAGGTGCCCATTCGGAAGTCAGCGCCGGGGTCGTCTATGGAGATGTATATCCCGTCCGCACCGAGTGAAATGAACTCCTCGTAGGTCTTGATGACGGCGCCGTGCTGTTCCTCGGGGACGGCACAATCGACCGTGGCGAACACGAATAACCCGCGACGATGGGCCTCATTGAGCACGTGCTTGGTTTTTTCAACGTCGAGCTTGAATCCGGGCGGAGTGCCGTAGATCCGGTTGCCCAGGCGGAGGTCGATGAAGTTGACGCGGGCCTGAGCGAACGAGTCAAAGGTGTTGGGGCGGTCGTAGAGCGAGATGTCCGAATGCGGCCTGCCGCGCCACGGGATGCTGGGCCAGTCGCGAATCGCGGCTGGCTGGAACGTGAGGTACCTGGGCTCGCCGTCCAGGTAGACATTTCGGCCGTCCTGCCTGGCCGCACTGGTCCCGCGGACGTTCTGCTCGGAGATAAGCTGAAACAGGGTGTCCTGACCGTAAACCACACCCCTCGGCACGCTTCCTCCGACCATGGCGATCTCGCGGCCCGAGTCGTTGCCGAACTGGATCACGTAGCCGTCGTGGCCGGGCGATCTGTCAGTGAGCTTGATGCTCCACTTCCTGCACAGCGAATCGATCATTTTGCACGTCGAACGCTGGCCTAGAAGGACTATCAGCTTGTAGAGGTTGAGGTCGGCGGTCTCGCGCAGTATCGGCCACTTGCGCCCGAAGCGCTTGTTGACGTAGCGCTGCAGGGCTTCCGCGGCATACTGCTCTGGTTCGGTAGCCCCGGCGCCGATAACGATAGCCGTCGCGCCGGCCGGTATCGGGAATGGCCCCCCGAGCCACTTCACCTCCTTCGGCCGCGGGAAGAGGGACGGCCCGTCCGCCGCGGCGGCCAAAGCCGACACACACGGCGCCGATATCAATGCGAGTGTGCACAAGACTATCAGTTCGTTCACGTTCCCCTCTGCTGTGTAGCTTGCGCCGCTCGGCGTGAGCCCCGACGTTGCTATGGGTAGACGGCGAAGAGCTTTGTGCTCCGGCTCTTGAGCAGAAGCCGGACCTTGTTGCCGATCAGATGCGATAGATCGCTCTGCCCTCGCCACGAGAGCACGTACTTTGTGTCGTTCCCTTGAATCCGGTCGGATTCCTCCAGCCGGCAGCCCGGGATCTCGCGGCCTGTATCGTCCAGAAGAGCAGCCCGGGCAACTCCGCTTGCGGAAGTGTCCACGTTGATCCTCAGCTCCGCATTCTTGAGCTCGAACGGGGTTGTCAGAAGCGATCCGCCGGTATATGCGCTATCGGCGGAGACAAACCCGTCGATGCGTTGTTCTAGCCGCAGGGCGATCGGGTCGCCGGGCCTGGGCTCGTGGAAACCAACGCCCTTGATGTTGTCAAGGGTGCGGCCCTCGCCGTGAGACCGCCGCCAACCGCAGTAGTACTGGCTCAGGGTATAGCTGTGCGGGACCATTCCGAGCAGCATGTGCATCTGTTTCGTAGCCGGGCCGTCGGGCAGGTCAAGCCGCACATAAGAGCCGCGAAAGTCACGACGCCAGAGGTATCCGTCACGGCTTGAGGCGAACTGAATGTCCAGGATGCCGTCGTTGTGGAAACCACCCTGGTCGATGCCCGGATGATGATAGTAGAGCGTGGGGAACGCGAGGTAGGCGCCCCGTGCGTAGTGGTGAGCGGCCGGCTGGTACATGTCGCATTCGGGCGGATCCATGTCGTCCATTCCCATAACCTTCGGCAGCTCGCGGTTGATGCCGGCAAGCGGCTGGATCATCTTGCCGTCCGGCCCCGGGCGGATCTTGCCGCGCTCATGAGGATCGGGAGCATTCTCGTCGATGGGGATCGGCTTGAAAAGGTCATCCGTTTCGGCGTAGATCACCGACCGACTCCCGCTCCAGCCCATAATCGGCCTGCTCTTGTCACTGCCGCGCAGGTAGAGGCGATACTTGCCGATGGTAGGGTCGTAGAATACGGACATGTGGTTGTCCGTAGCGCGCTCGATGAGAGTGCCGCCTGCGTCCTTGAACCTGATGCCGTCCGGGGAGGTCATTAGCCACGTCCCCCTGAACGGCGAGTGGCAGACGACCTTGAACCTGTGCTCATACGAGCCGGTTGGGTCAATAAAGACGCAAGTCTCGTCCGGGCGTAGGCCCTGGATGTCGACCAGATTGTTGCGGCGCGATCCGTCGAACTCGACCGCGTCCAGATCGGGGCGAGTCCAGTTTATGCCGTCCGTAGAGGTCGCAAACGCCAGCGCGCTGTGCATTTCGTCAAGCTTGACCGTGTAGTAAAGCCGGTAACTGCCCTGCCAGAAGACGATCGAGGACGCGCGAGAGACGCGTAGCTCCCAGTCGGTTTCTACGGATAGGCAGGCGCCGCGTTTCTCAGGCGGATTAAGCCTGAGAGTGATATTTTCCATCGCGTCGATGTGGCGCGTGTCGATAAACAGAATGCGATCGTCGTCGAAGAACATTTGCCCTTGCCCTCTGCTGACCCGAAAAGATGATTCGAACCTCCAACTGCGTAGCCGTCTTCGACAAAGCTCCACCGGCAAGCCTTGCCTGTATCGCCGCAGCGACCGGCCTGCGTCCTATAGCAACGACCCCTACGGCCGGGTATATCAGGGCCACGGGAACGTCGGTGCGGTGATGCCGGTCACGCCGCTGATCAGTGCCCATATGACGGCCATGCCGAACTCCCCGAGCACCATCCCCAAAAACCACGGCCTAGCCCTTATGTAAAGTTTCATCCCGCCGTAGCGCAGTATCACGGTCTTTATGATCCAGGCGATAAGGCAGGAAAACCAGAAAACGCTCATCGTCCAGGAGATGCACAGCGCGTACCCGAGCGGGTGGAGCGGCCACCAGTAGTGCAGAGCGCGCATGTAAGACAAGAAGAGCGCGAATATGACGCCGACCACGAAGAACGTCTTGGGCTGCCAGTCAGGGCCCGGCGCCCCGCGGATCTGGGTTTCCGCCTCCCGAAACGCCCAGTAGTTGTTGCCGTTGTAAGCATAGCCATAGAGGTTCATACCGCCCCTGGTATAGGGCAGCCAGATATGGATCGCGCCGGCAACGAGCATCGCGGCGAGAATACCGATCAGGAAAACCCACCTCATCGATGCGCGGCTCATACGGGCGCCGTCGGCGATCTTCAACCCATCGAGGAAACCTGTGAGCAGCAGGCCGCGCTGGTCACGCATGAATGCCGCGTCGGTAAAGGCCATAACCGTCAGATTGGCCGGACCGAGATTGGTAGCCGGGGCGAACATGCGATAGAAGTCCACAGGTCGGAAGGACGTCTCGGTCATCAAAACACCGGCCTCCGCCGTGCTGCGGGTCATGACCATAGCCACCACAAACAGGAAAACAAAAAACTGCAACGCGGCGACCCACAACGACATTCCCGCCAGCCGACACCAGAACAGTATCAGCACCATGCTGACGATAAGTCCCCAGAACGCAACGGGATACGGCAGCAGCTCGTTGCGGTCCTCTGTCCCAAGGCCGGTCCAGGCGGCGGTTACCACGCGCTTCAGGTGCGGTAGCGCCACGAAGAACAAATAGCCCGCCAGCACAACATACGCGCCCACGACCTGATAGGCTACGTACACGTGCGTGCCGTACATCGGCATCCGCGGTATATCCATCCCGAAAGATCCCGCGATCACGTCCTGGAAACGAACAAACAGTGCGAAGAACCACAGCGAGAAGAGTATTTCTGTCGGCAGCAGGAAGAAGAACCCTATCGCGGCGAACGACAGGTAAATCGAGGTCCAGTATATCTCGTTCCACGGGCGGTTGACGATGAACTGGTTGATGTAGACACTGAGCGTGATCTCAGGCACGGACGGAAAGACGTTGTGAATGCCGTTGATGGTGAATATGAGCGCCGGAAGCGCCATGCCGGCCCAAAGGAGCTTATTCTTGAGAATATCCTGATCCTCCCCGACCCTTGCCAGCTCAAGAGGGAGCTGGACCAGCGGAAAGCTCAGCTTTTCGTTATCGACCCATTGCCTGCGGAATATGGTGGCAATGCACAGGAATGCAAAGATCACGAGTAATACCAGCACGCCCCAGCACGCAATAGGCAGGGCCCACGCGCGCCAGGGAATGGACTCGCCTGCGCGGAGCCCCTCGAAGAACGCCTTCGAAACCGGCTGCTGGCTAGGCCCCGTTGGATCAAACGCGACCATCCATCTCTTGATGTGCGGGCCGAACAGCTCAGTCCACTGGTTGCTGGAGTTGGCGTAGTAGTTTGATGTGACGAAAAGTGGGATGATCTTTTCCATGATGCCGCGCGAGGAGACCATACACGCGACGACCATCATCATGTAGATCATCACAAGCTCGTTCGGGCTTAGGCGCAGGCGGTCGCCCAGTCTTTTCATCCCCTTGTTGAGGAGGACGAGAAAGAAAAAGATGCCGATTGCGGCAGGCGGCATCTGAAGAAAGCCGATCTGTATCGTTTCTAGCACCAGCTCCGCCCAACACACACATAGACATGTGATGCCGACGAAGATAAGCCCGATAAGCACTCCTCGAAGAGTAATTCCAGTCAGTGGCTGCCGTGCGGTAGCGGGCCCCGGCGGGCCCGCCGTGGTCTGTCCCCTCTGTTCCATAACTTCCATCCGTATGATCATACTATCTCGGCAATTCAGAAGTCAACGCGAAAGCCTGTTAGGCTATTGCGATTGACCACAAACCCCGCGTCTTCGACGATTCGACGCTTCTCAATTAGGTGGGAGAATTGCCGAAAACGCGCCTGTCGCATCAGCACGGCCTGCGAGGTGGTAGTTCAGTCTTAGAGGGCGCAAACGCCCAGGGCTCCGTCATCCTGAACTCGATTCAGGATCCATCGCTCCGGCGCCCAGATACTGAAACAAGTTCAGCACAACGTGATTGCCGCACTACACGCCCCCCACCCCGCCCTCTCCCGCAAGGGGAGTAGGAACGTTCATCAAGCGCACCATCGCGGCTCCTCGCAGGACGCGTCGGGCGGGCACCGAAAACGGCGCGGAAGACACCGCCCGCGGCGGCCGTTGTGGTCGGCGGTCCGGTCAGATAGGTGGTGTGCCCAGATGCAGGTCACCAGTCAGTTCCGCGGGACTGACGAACAGAGCC
>JBMFPI010000232.1:0-5937 GCA_049969195.1 Armatimonadota bacterium | reverse complement strand
CCCTTCGGCGCCTGGACGCTTGAACAGGTTCAGCGTGACGTGATTCGTGCGGAACTGAGCTGTCACACTAAATGCGGCAGCGTTGCGCAATGAAAATGAGCTGTGCAATAATGTACTGGGTGTGAAAGACAGGCAGACCCGCGGCTGTCGCACGCGATACAACGAGGTCCGAAAAAGTACAGCATGGGTGCAATGGTCAACGGAGGGCAAGGCGCGATCCAGAACGTAGACGTTCTGGAGTGGCACACGCGCAGTCTTGGCGTTTGCCTCGGCTTGTGTGAGACGCAGGATCTCGAATGGGCATCGCTTGGCGTGGAGGTTCTGGGCCTTCAGTGGAGAACGCACAGCTCTCTTAGAAGATTCGGCGTTCGCACAATCGATGACTTGCTTAAACTATCGCCAGCGGAAATTCACCAGGCAACTGGGATCGGGCAGGGAGGTCTGGCAGATGTGCTGACCTGCCTTGAGAGCTTCCTCGAACGGCGCAGGCAGGGACCCGAGCCCTCTGCCAGCCAGGCGGACACTCAACTCCAGCCCGATTCTGAGGAAATCCATCATCCCGGCCGGCTGCGCGCGGATCAGAAAGCGCGGTTGCTCGAATTGGCTTGCGAGACCAGACCGCTGGCGGAACTTGTCAAACTTGGATGCTGTTCGATGGACAAAGCTGCGGAACTCTCCATTTTCGATCTTCCGCTCACCGTGCGAGCCCTTAACTGCCTTTCCCGAACAGGCGTCAGGACTGTCCGCGAACTCCTTGGCCTGAGCCCGTTTAGGTTAATGTCCATCCGCAACTTCGGCGTAACGAGCCTGGCCGATGTGATCAAGTGTCTAGAGGGCAGGCGAGTCCAGGCCGACCTCCACACTCCGGCCCCGGAGGTCCTTCCGGATGATCCGGAATCCGAGGCCCGATGGCTTGCCTGGGCGGACGGTGTTCCTCTGGAGGCGCTTGGGTTGACCGTTCGATCTTACAATTGTCTACACGGGCTAGGCGTTCGTACGGTTGGTCAGGTTGCGAGGATGTCAGTAGATGAGTTGATGGCCATCCGCAACATGGGACGGAAGAGCGTCGCGGATGTGATGCAGCGGCTTCGCGAGCTGCATCCCGGAATCGGGCAGGAGACGCTCGGAGATCATAGCACGGCAGTGGGAAGCGCCATCGCTGAGCCCCCACCCGCGGAAGTTTTGCCCGAGCCCCAGGCTATCGATCCTGATTCGCCATACCCCGGCATCTCTGACTGGTTGTCGCGCGTGTGCAGTGGCAGAGACAACCAGCGTCGAGCGTTTTGCCTAAATATGGGACTATGCGGCGCTCGTCCTCTTAGGGTGACGGACATTGCCGGGATAATGGGAGTGACTACCAGCGCGGCCAGCCAGACGGTGCTCAAGGTTCGGAGGAAGGCGAGCTCCCCGACCTTTCGCCGGGAACTGGTCCCGCTTATCAAGCGCGCAGCAGATATTATTCGGATGCGCGGCGGACTTTGTACCAAGGAAGAACTCGTCGAGCTGCTCCTTGTGCGTGGCCCCCAAGGCGAGATGCTGCGGTACGCTACGCCATTCCTGGAGTTCCTGTCAGGCTTGCCTGAATGGACTGAGGCAGGGTTGGTCGCCGAGCAATTCAGCACCGTTGATGCGGATGAGCTCATCAGAAGGCTCTCAGACTGCCTCGTTCGCGTCGCGCGTGAGAACGCTGACGAGTATCTCGGCCCGGAGTTGTGGAGCATATCCGTAGATGCGCTTCGCAGGTGCCTTGCGGACGCCAGATCAGTTGCCGAGGGTACGGAAAACGAAGCACGGTTATCAATCACGGTTGTTGAGGAAGCACTTAAGCCTCTCGCCCATGCCGTTCGCCGCCACGGTTCGCGCGTATATTCCTACGAACTCTGGCAGCTCCGGTTCGGCAAGCGTATCTTCCTGGTCGAAGGTATCTTGAAACTCTCTGGTCGCGCGATGCACTTCACCGAAGTGTGCCAGGAGGCCAAGCGCCTGCGCCCGGGTGACGGCAGTATCACTGAGCGAAGCGTCGCGGGCTGGTTGGAAAGGTCGGAAGACATCCTGCTTTGGGACCGGGGCACCTTCGTGCATCGAACAAACGTGAACATTCCTTATGACCTGCTGGAACGGGTTGAGGACTGGGTTGATCGTCGGCTGGACGAGGGCATCCCATTCTATTCAGTCGCGGGAGCATTCCGCGGGTTTGAATCGGAATGCGTGAGTCGTGGAATACCAACACAAACCGCGCTTTATACGTGCCTGCGCCAGGCGAACGATCCGCGCTTCAGCTATCCGCGCTATCCCTATATATGTCCGCGCCACGTTGAACGTGTTCCAGTGGCTCAGGTCCTCGAGCAGTATATCGACGAAGCGAACGGCTCAGCGACTTACAAAGACCTGCATCAGTTTGCAGTGGAAAGCCTTGGTCTGAAGAAGTACCAGCTGGATTTGGCCCTATCTTCACTTTCACGGGTCGTTGTGACCGACGACGGCAGGTACGTCCACGCGGACGATTGCCAGGTGGATGCTGACGCTCTGCGTGACGTCGCTGCGTTTCTGCAACGCGCTCTTGCCTCGAGCGACCACGTCTCGATTGCCAAGGCGTACAGGGCGCGAATCGTGAGCTGCAAGCGCATGGGGATCGTTGGGCCGAGAATGCTCTACGATGTGATGCGCGTGTTTGGGGGCTCTGAGTTTCAGTACCCGCGGTATCCGCAGGTCAGGCTCTCCACAGCTAGTGACCAGAGCGAGAGAAGCGGCATAATCAACTCCGTCGTCTCGTTCCTGGCGGAACGAACCGGTCCGTGCACTCTGGCCGAATTGGAAGCCCACTTCGTAGACCATCTCGGTTATGACAGAGGATCAGTCTACGCTGCAGTGAACCGTTCGCAGGTGTTGCGGTATGCGCGAGGCAGCGTGATTCATATGGACGCGATCGGTTGGGACGCGGTCAAGCAACAGCAACTTGAGGGGGTCGCCCAGTCCTTGCTCGAGCAACGGCGACGTGCGGGCGCGTGCTATGCCTGCGTCACCGAATTGGTAGAAGACCGCTGGAGCAAGCTGCCGCAGCTGAACAATCAAGTCTCCTGGACCGAGCTGTTAGCTGCGGCGCTGCTGGAGTCGGGAGGGCGTTTCCGGGTTCTGGGCAACGGCAGAAATGCGTATGTTTCGGTGCCTGACGAACACGGCATAGAGACGCTCCAGGACCTGGTGGCGCAAATCCTGGAACATGAATACGGTGGTGCTGCTCAGAAGTCGGAACTGGAGGAACGGCTAAGCAGACACCGGATCATTCGAAAAGCATTGACTCAGGCTATGCTCGGGGAAGAGGACAAAGTGAAGATTGTAGGCAATACTGTGATGCTCTCGGAGCTTGTCAGAAATGCTTAGGTCGCTCAGTTTGGACCCGGTCTATGACAGCTCGAAGTGCGATCTGATCAGAGACCTTATCGTGGCGCTGCTGCGGGTTTCCAAGCTCTACCTGCGGGGAGTCGGTTTCTTTACATCAAGCTGGCTGCAGCTTGCCGCTCAGGGAGTTGCAGAGCTTGTGGCAAACGGGGGTAGGGCCAAAATCGTACTCTCCCCAACCTCGAGAAGTCCGACTGGCAAGCTCTGGTACTCGGAGAACAGGCGAAGGCAAACGCTGCACTCAGACGCGTTTTGGAGCGGGACCTGTCCGAGCTGGCGTCCGCCCTGGAAAAGGATACTCTCAACGCCCTGGCATGGACGGTTGCTGACGAAGTTTTGGAGTTTCGCTTCGCGGTTCCGAGGTCGTGGGACGCCGGCTCTAACTATCACGACAAGGTGTGGGTATTTGTTGATGAAGTGGGAGACCGCGTTGCGCTTCACGGGTCATTCAACGACTCGAGGCAAGCAAGCCTTAACGGAGAGGCGGTATCCGTATTCAAGTCGTGGGAACCTGCACACGCGGATTTCGTCGCGATGCATCATAATAGGCTGCAAGATCTCTGGGACAACCGCAACGGGCAATTCGCAACCTACACGGTCCCGCAAGCAATACGGGATCGGATTGTCAGGCTCCGTTCGACAGTTACGAGACCATATCCTGTGCCAGGCATTAGCTTGGAAACGTCCGAACGCTACCCAAGCCCCAACTGCCCGATCGGTCTTCGGCCATACCAGCTAGACGCGGTGAAAGCCTGGGTGAATGCCGGATGCCGGGGCGTATTTGAGATGGCAACAGGTACGGGCAAGACCTATACTGCGCTAGCCGCCGCTGTAGACCGCTACAAAGCGCTGGGCAGACTTGCCTTGATAGTTCTTGTGCCCTACCTTCACTTGCTGGATCAGTGGGCCGACGACTGTTGCCGATTTGGTTTCGCGCCCATACTGTGCAGCGGCACCCATCGCGCTTGGCCTGTAGAAGTGGCTTCTCGGATAAACGACTTCAGGATAGGCGTTCCGTCCCATTTGTGCATACTTGCTGTGCACGACACGGCGTCCACAAGCAAGTTTGCCAGGGTGATCGGAAAACTACCCTCACAGAGCACTATGCTCGTCGGGGACGAGGTTCACAGGCTCGGGGCAACCTGCAGGAGACAGGCGCTGACGGAAGTAGCCGGTTTGCGGCTGGGTCTATCGGCGACGCCCTACAGATGGTTCGATGAGGAAGGAACTCGCGAGATTTTCTCCTACTTTGGCAAGACTTGTTTCGAGTTCCCATTGGATGAGGCAATTAGATGCGGGTTCTTGACTCCTTACCAGTACCTGCCGGAGCTTGTGAATCTTTCCGACGAAGAAGAAGCGGAGTACGGCGCTCTAACGTCGGAGATAGGCAAGCTTATAGACTTGTCGGACGAAGATCCCGAAGCGTCTGATCGGCTCGAGAAGTTGTTAATAAAACGGGCGCGGATAGTGGCATCAGCGCAGGGTAAGCTGCCGGCCTTGGTCAAGACGCTGAGAGACAAGATATCTGAGGCAGTCGCCAAAGGAGAAGAACTGAGTCATCTGCTGATCTACTGCGCCCCGGGATGTCACAGGCAGTATCTTGAAGCAATCTCCGGTATGGGCCTGCGCTGCCACGAGTTCGTGCACACGGTATCGAGGTCGGATCGTCAAGTCATTCTGGATCAGTTCGAACGGGGAGACTTGCAGGCGCTGGTTGCAGTCAGATGTCTCGACGAAGGAGTAGACGTGCCCGCTACCAAATTAGCTTTCTTGCTGGCGAGCAGAAGAGAGGTAAAGTTCCATCAACTGTCATCGTCCAGGAAAGACGAACGCTTTTTCGGCAGTATTGGTCTGGCGAGGAGCCTATGGAGATCGTGCTTAAGCACGTGGTAGGCAAGTCAACTCTCACGGAGGGTTTTGCCGTACCCCGTTCATTAGAAGACTGGGTGCAGGCGCCCCCGGCGGGTTGCAAACGTGAGATCAGGCTCATATTCGGGGACCAGAGCATACCAGCGACTCTGCGAAGAGTAAACAGCGAGCAACGCAGCGTGCAGGTGAAATACGAAGACCGCCGTGGCAAACCTTTTCGCGCGTGGCTCCAAGCCGTCTTCGGGGCGTCTACCTCGCAGTTTCCAACAGGTTTCATCGAGGTCCGGCGCGTTGCGGATGACGTTTTCGAGGTGACTGCTTTCCCCCCTGATGCAGGTCCTTCTCCCTCCCTGCACGTCGAGCAATGGCTTTTTCACGCAGGGGCCCACGAACTTCAGCAGGAGAGCCCGCTTGCCGAGATCCCAGCGATAATCCGCAGTGTGAAATTCGCGCCGCCGGAAGGTCAGGCGTTCTACAATCGAGCCCTGGCCGGCGCTTTCGCCTCCTGGGGCTGGGAGTCCGAAAAGCGCGTCGTCCCTGACCTAGGTCTCAAGTTCGACTTCGCCAAGGAAGGTGTGCGTGCAGAAATCGAGGATCCTGTCCCGTCGGCAGTGGAAAGCTGAGAGAGCTGGTGGTTCGACTCCGACCGGTTCTGCTAGAATCGGTTGG
>JBMFPI010000231.1:0-5953 GCA_049969195.1 Armatimonadota bacterium | reverse complement strand
CCAACCGCCTGCATCGCCCTTTTCCAGCCGGAGACGATGGTACGAGCCTCGAGGACGTTGCGGTTGACCAGCTTGCAGCTCGGACATTTGCATCCTTGAGTGACGCTGACGGTCTCCGACATCCACACGTCAACGTCGTTGCAATAGGGCAAGCTCCCAAGATCGGCGATCCACCATCCCAGGACATCAACTGCCTGCGGCTGAGAGTAGCACCAGGCTCCCGACACGCCGTTGACTGCAACTAGGTTGGGGTAACACGTAAATACGCCGGTATTAGAAAGCTGTTCCAGGTGCAGGATTGCAAGGCACGGCTCTAGGGCGTAGTACGGTCCCTCAGTCAATATTTTCTCGTACCCGCCCGTGCGCGAGGCCCCGTGGCCGACGCAGTTGGAGTCGAAAGACAGACTGGAAAGCTGCTCCTGGTAGTTCATCTTCCGGTCGGCCATCCACCTCGTCCAATTAAATGAATCGTTGCCCCAGACGCCGCGGTCCCGCAGTTCCGGCCAGTCGGTGACGTTTATGATCGGCATTTCGATAGTGCTCTCGCTCGCCCGAGCTGCGACCAACTGCTCGACTGTCTTGGCCCCGTAGTAAAGTCCCCGCGAAGATAGCGCGACGATCCGCAGACCGACGTGGCCAGCTTCCGGAAAGATAAGATAAGCCTGGTCCGAGTTCTTAAGCCCGACAAGCGGCGCCGACTCGGGTCCACCAATCTGCAAGGTCAGTGTAAACGCGGGGTTGGGAGGGTTGGAATTGGTCTCGGGAAGCCCCATGCTCTCCCAGAGCTCTTTGCGGGCCTCATCGACTACTATGTCCGGCTCGGCGGGCACGCAAACGGCGACAGTCCGCGGATCCAGTCGCAGCTTTGCGGTGATGGAGAGCGATCTCGGAAGCGGAACCAGGTATCGCGCCCAAAGGGCCGCCTCATCCGGACCGACCGGGATCGGCTCCGCGCGGACGGCTACGCATAACAGGCTGACAGCCGCAACTATCAGCAGCCATTTGCAGATACCACGGTTCATTGCACTGCTCCGGAAACGTAAGGTCCGCACCCTGTCAAGCTCTTGCGACAGCCCCGTTCTATCGCAATAACCTCGGTATTGCAGCGGAATCGAGGTGATCCGGATACATGACCAGTATGTGCCGTGGGAGCAGAAGTTGTCAAGCCGCTGCCGAATAGAGGCAGTTGCGATAGCCGCGTGTTCGGCGATTCCCCTGCTTAGTGGAGAAGTGTCCGATGCCCGAAAACGCCGGGCTTGTGTTGTATTGCAACGGCCTGAAAGCCCACGTCGGGCCCGGCAATCAGCGGACTTACGCCCCGGTTCGGCGCGGTCTCACAGGTACTGTCCTTTCCCCTGCTTCTTGAGCTCCTCAAGAAGTGCTTTGATGTCCTGTGAGCGGCCGCGCGGCATCACTAGCAGCACGTCGCCGCCGTCGACGATGATCATATTGTCCAGGCCGACCGTTGTAATGAGCCTGTCCCGGGAGTGGATAAGACAGTTGTGGGTGTCGACCCCCACGTGGCTGCCTACGATGGTGTTGCCGTCCTCATCCGACTCCATTATGTCCTGCAGAGCGGCCCAGCTTCCTAGGTCACTCCAGCCGATAGAGGCGGGGATCACGTGTATACTCTCTGCGTGTTCGAGTATCGCGTAGTCCACGGATATCCTGGGGAACTCCTCGTACACCTCTTCAAAGACGGCAGCCTCGTTGGGCGTTCCGATGGCGGCGTCGTAACGCTTCAGCAGCCTGTAGATATCCGGCGCGTGCTCGCGGTACAGATCCAGAATAGTCTTCGCGCTCCAGATAAACATGCCGGAGTTCCAGACGTAGTGCCACGAGGAGACGTATTCCTCGGCGGTCTTGAGGTCCGGTTTCTCCTTGAAGCTGATGACCTCGTGCACGTCCACGTCATCGATCGTGCGGTGCGCGTCGGCCATCTGTATATAGCCGTAACCGGTCTCGGGGCAGGTCGGCCTGATCCCGATCGTCACCACGTTCTTGTCCTCGAGGGCCACCTTTTCCGCCACCTGCAGAAGCCGCCTGAAATGGATTTCCTTGGTGATGACGTGATCGGCAGGGGTAACTAGGATGACGGCGTCCGGGTCTTTGTGGTGGATAATGGTGGAGATGATCCCTACGGCCGGCGCCGTGTCTTTGGCTGCGGGTTCCCCGACCCAGTTCTCCGCGGGAAGCCAGGGAAGCTGTTCCTTGACTATCTGCTCGTGAGATCGATTGGCTATCACGTAGAAACGCTCGTGAGGGACGAGCGGTTCGAGCCGCCTGGCCGTTTCCTGGAGCAGTGTTCTGTCGCTGTAGAGGCTCTGGAATTGCTTGGGCTTATCGAGCCGCGAGCGCGGCCAGAGTCGCGTCCCCGACCCGCCCGCGAGTATTGCTACGTGCATGTTATCCTCCTCGAAAATCCCACCGATCCTACAAGGTTATTGGCATCTAAACGCGCCGGCCCATCCAGCACGGACACCTCATGGCCCTGTGGAGAGCCGACTTCACAGGCGGCGCGGACTGCGGCCCGCCCGATGGGGCCTGCGGGTCGCCTGCGCCAGTTCGCACCCCGGGCTGTTGCGACAGATACCTTCGGCGGTTTTCCCGCTTGCTAGACAGGCGTAGAATCGCCGAGGAAGCCGAGTTCGCGTTCTGCCGCAACGACCTCATATCCCGCAGAGGTCGATTCTCAGGCTGTTAGCAGGTCTGCCCGCCCGCCGGCTGCTCGAAATGCTGAATCCGCCGCGGCGCGGTCGCCTGGTATTATCGGCAGGCTGTCCTGCGGGATCGCCCACCTGGTCCGGCAGCGTTCCCGCAGGACGAAAATACCGGCTACTCCAGAACGATTGCTTCCACCGGGCAGCTCTCGGCAGCCTCTTTCGCCTTTGCCTCGAGCTCGGCGGGGATGGGATTAACCTTAACCTCCGCCTTTTCGTCGCCGAGCGCGAATACCTCGGGACAGGTGTCCGCACACACCCCACACAGCGTGCAATCGTCAGTGATTGTTGCCTTCATACACAATCCTCCTGCCTATGATACGACCCTCACCCGGTGCTCCGGGTCGGGCACGATTTCGCCGATCTCCGCGGCATCTGTTACTCCGGCCGCGCGGAGTTGCTCGATCATTGTATGCGAATCAGCAGCGCTGACACTGATCAGCAATCCCCCCGCGGTTTGCGCATCGCAAAGGATAAGCCGCGCATCTTCGGGCAGATCATCCTCCCACAGGACCGCGCCGCTTGTTGAAACGAACTCAAGGTTGGATTCCGTTCCGCCCGGCGCCATATCGAGCCCCAGAAGCTCGTAGACTCCCTCAATGACCGGCACATCACGGAACCGCACCTTTGCTCCGACCTTGCTGGCCTGAACCATCTCGTGAAGGTGACCTAGCAGGCCGAAGCCCGTAACGTCGGTGCAGGCATGACAGCCTATCCGACGCATCACCTCAGCCGCCGGACCGTTCAGGGCGGTCATAACCTCTATCGCGCGCGCGGTGACCTCCAGCGGCGATGCCTCTTTCTTGATCGCCGTCGCGATTATCCCGGTCCCGATAGGTTTTGTAAGAATCAGCCGGTCTCCGGGTCTAGCGCCTGCGTTGGTGAGCACCTCGGCCGGGCTCACAAGGCCCATCACCGCAAGGCCGTATTTGGGTTCGGGATCGTCAATGGAGTGACCTCCAACAATGCTGACCCCGGCGGCCGCAGCCTGGTCGGCGCCACCCCGCAGAATTTCTCGGAGCTTGTCGAGCGGACGCGAGCGCGCCGGGTACGCCACCAGGTTTAGCGCGACCACGGGCCGCGCGCCCATCGCGTAGATATCCGAGAGAGCATTTGTGACTGCTATTCGACCGAATTCGTATGCGTCGTCCACTATCGGGGTGAAGAAATCCACGGTCAGAACCGCCGCGATATCGTCCGTGATCCGATACACGGCGGCGTCATCCGCAGTCGACAGCTCCACCAGGACGTTCGGATCGGTGACCGGAGGCATTAGACGCAGGACCTGCGCCAACTGCTGGGGGCCCAGCTTGCACGCTCACCCGGCCCCGTGCGACAGCGTCGTGAGCCTGAAATCCTGCTCGGCCATTCCGGGTCACCTCCTTCCTTTCCAGGGCCACTGCGCTACAATGCACAGGCGGCGTTTTCGCCGATTTGATACTCCTCAACTAAAAGCGAGGATCGCTGAGAAAACGCGCCTATCGCAACCGCCTGCATCCCGCGCGAACCCGACGCATATCTTACCGCATTCACCGGGTACCCCGCAAGCCTTTGGGGCTCGGGAAAGGTCTCCGATAGAACCCAAATTCGACGTCTTCGGGAGCTCTTGATCGTCCGGGGCGACACGCCGCGGCCCGTCGGGCGTACCCCAACGTATCCGCGAGTGGAGCAGCCTCCTCCCATATGGGAGTCCATCAGGCACTGAAACTCCCTCTCCCTCGACGGAATAGGGTTGGGGTGAGGGTGACAAACTCCCTATCGCAATAGAACGCCATTGCGCGGGCCGGGCTGGCATGCCCTGGCCCATCACCCGCTTGCGAGCGGCCCAGCCCCTGCGCCGGAGGTTCTATAGACCTGCAGCAGCTCTGCGCTATTGCCGATAATCGGGGTAGTAGCGTATGTCGTAGGGGCTGCTGGCCGGCCTATCAAACCATTCCTTTGACCCTGGAGGTGCGCGGACTGGCATGCACCACGGCCTGAACAATCCCCAGGCAACGCACGTCCTCGTGGTGGACGACGAGCCCGAGACACTGAAATCCCTGGCCGATGCGTTGGTTGGTCACGGTTACAGGGTCACGACGGCTGGCTCTGCCGAGGTCGGTTTGCAGGCCGCGAGGGAATGCAGCTTCGACCTTGTCTTGAGCGATCTGTATCTGGACGGGACGAGGGGCTTGCAGTTCGCGCAATCGATCTGCCGGATGCATCCTCACGTGCCGGTGGTAGTAATAACGGCCTGGGGCGACATAGAGACCTGCAGGCAGGCGCTGGAGGCTGGCGTTTCGGACTTCATCACGAAGCCCATTGAATTCGACAGCCTGCCATTCATTCTGGAGAGTAACCTTCAGCGCAAGAAGATCGAACAGCGTCGATTCTCGGAGCAGCGAGCAGACGTGCTCTTCAAGACGATCAAGGCTCTTGCTGCTGCTGTAGATGCCAGATCTCATTTCTCGGGTCGGCACTCGGCGCACATGGCGGATCTGTGCCTGCAGATTGGCCGCGAACTGGGGCTCTCCGAAGAGCGGATGAACACGCTTGAGCTCGCTGCGCACATCCACGATGTTGGCAAGATCTGCACGCCCGATTCCGTGCTCGACAAGCCCGGCAGACTCACCCCGAGCGAATGGCACGAGATACTCCAGCATCCCGTAATGGGCGCGGACTTCCTGGCCGACATTGAGGAGCTCGCCGAGGTGGCATCCATAGTCCGCCACCATCACGAACGAGTCGACGGTACCGGCTACCCCGACGGGCTGAAGGGCGACGGAATACCCTTCCTCTCCAGAATACTTGCCGTGGCCGACGCCTTCGAAGCGATGACCTCCGACAGGCCTTACCGCCCGGCGTCCTCCTGGGAGGATGCGCTGGCTGAGCTTGAGGCAAACTCCGGCACACAGTTCGACCCGACTGTCGTTGAAGCGGCAGGACGTGTAATCAGGCGCGCGCTCGGCATAATCGAGCAGGACAGAGCTGCCTGATATGAGTGATCTCGTCCGAGCGAGGTCGTTGCAACAGACGGCAAACCCAGCGTTCTCGGCGATTTGACGCTCCTGGACTGAGCAGGAAAACCGCCGAAAACACGCCCGTGGCAACAGTCTGAACCTCCTTAGGCAAGGACAGGAAAGCCGTGCTCAAGCCTCGCCGCCTGCCGAACGTCCGACTCAGCGCGGCATCGTGCCTGCTCCGCAGCCGTCCGGGTTCAGAACGAGCACTTCGCGCCGTTCCATGACGTACCT
>JBMFPI010000230.1:0-5966 GCA_049969195.1 Armatimonadota bacterium | reverse complement strand
CGTTCAACCATCGGTACACAGTCCTCTCGGATCTGTGCACCGCGCGGGCCATTTCGGAGATGGTTATCCCCGGTCGCTCGCGCAGCAGGTCAATCATCCCGATCAAGAGCGTCGACTTGTTCAACGCTTCACCTCCCATCGACAAGACGGACCGGCAGGTGCCGGGCACGAGACTTCCCGGCCCCGGCGTCGAATCCGCCTCCAAGGGCAACCCGCCCACGCCCGGCGCACCAGCGATGCACCGGGCCACTGTCCGCCCCGTCACCGACTCGCCACCCCGGCGACTCGCTTCGTTCAGCGCGGCCCGACCGGGCCGATTCTGGATACCGGCAGCAAGGACTTGCGTCCTCGCTGCCTCTTACACCCTCTTGCGAAAGATGCGTTCTGTCGCGACAACCCCTCTTATATGCTGCCGCCGTGCGTCGTCATTCCGCGACCTTGACGATGTCCGAGTCGGTCCGTGGGCGAAGGACCGGATAAATTACCCCGCCTGAGCTTTCAGTACCGCTGATACCCGTGATCGCAACGAAGTCGTTCAGGTCGGGCAACGCAAGGCCTGCAGCGGCAACCTTGAGGCCGGTCTTGCCACCGGCCGCGCTCAGGGCGGACCCGTCGTCGATCCAGAACTCACTGGAACCGACTTCTATCACGCGCCCCCAGGTCCTGATCAGAAGCCCTATGTTATTGGCTCCGACGCCGTCAGTCAGGCCGGGGATATTCGGCGGAATCGCCGCACCGCCGACCGTTCTGATCGCCATACCTCTGGGGGCAGGCGCGGTTTGCGATCCTGTGACAGTTACAATCGCGTCTTGGAGGATCCTTTCCCCGCCCACGGTAGCCATCTTGCCGGTCACGCTCACTATGTTTCCGACCGACGCGTTCTGGGTTCCCAGCACTTTCAGGCCGCATATTCGATCAGCGTCCTGGACGTAGAACCCGTCCGGCAGCACGGCGCTGACAACGAGTCCGCACGCCCCGGAGATCTTGCCGTCCGGCTGACCTTTGAGCTGAACCAGCGATGCGGCATTGGTATTGAATGTGTAATCCCCCGACACGTGGCTTGTCTTTCCTGAAACGCCGGACACCACCCTGAAGTGATACGTTGAGGCGGTGTTCAGACCCGTAAGCGTGATTGAGTGGTTCTTGGTCAAGGTTCCGCTGTAGGCCGACTGACCGTAGGCCGATGTCAAACCATAGTCCACCCGCGAGTCGGAGTCAACATCGGTTTTCCAGGTGATCGTAACCGTTCCGCAGGGCGACTCAACGACGTCGGGACCGCCGATGCGTTGAACCGTCCCCTGCACGCCGTATTTAATGTCGTCGTAGTTGTAGTTGCCGGCCGTCGTCGACGCGAGGTTGGATCCCAGGATCAGGCAGGTGAACGGCTGCCAGGAGAACGCTCTGTTTTCGGCTGCCGTCGTTCCGTCGACAGAAAACCTCAGCAGCCCTTTTCCGGGCGCAATGGGGTTGCTGGTGTCGCCGATAACGTCGATTCGCATTGTGTGCCAGCCGGCACTGCGATTGTAGTTGAGAGTGAACCAGTTATCCCCTCCAAACGCCACCCGGCCGCTGTACTTGCTGGTATCGACACCGGCGTTATATGCGCCGATGGCGAGAAGCTGCGTAAGGTTGCCCGAGTGACCGCCACCGTCGTAAGAGCGAATCTCGGCGTAGTGGCGCACGTTTGTTGCGCCGGCAGGATCACGGAACTTGAACTCGAAGAATGTGCCGACGGACACCTGCGACTGCGCCGGAGTCAGATCATGCACGTTCCGCCTGGCCGTGTTGTCATCCTCCGCCGAGTGTGTAGGGCTGAAGGACTGCGCAGACGACCACACCAGCGACGCGGTACCGTTTAGCGGCCATACCGACTCAAACGACGCCTGGCTTGTGTGGCTTTCCATATCGTCGGACCACAGGACAGTATCCCCGAGCATATAGGTTCTGCCAGTGGCAGCAGCGCTCTTGCTGGATTCGTTGTCGGACTGGTCGATCGCCGTGATCTGGTAGGTGTGCGATGAACCCGCCGCCAGGCCAGTGTCAAGATATGAATTTGTGGTTGGCTGAGCGATCTCGCTGCCGTCGCGGAAAACGCGATACTTGACGATTGTCAGGTTGTCCCACGGCACGTTCCAGGTCACATAGATCGCGCTGACGCTGACACCGACTGCGCTGACATTGGTCGGCGCGGCCGGGGGAGTATTGTCCAGAAGGGTGGTTACGTTGGCGACGTTGCTGAGGCCGGATTCGTTCGAGCTGGCGTCCATCGCCGAGACCTGATAGCTATACGCCGTGCCCGGAGCCAACCCGGTGTCCCGATAGGTAGTGGAAGGCGCAGAGACGAACTTGACCTTGACCCCGTTGCGGTAGACGTTGTAGCCCGTAACGACCTCGTTATCGGTTGATGGATCCCAGCTCAGGTCGACGAATGTCGTCCCCGAAGGCACAGCGACCAGGTTCTGCGGAGTTGACGGAGGCTCGGTATCGGTCGGCGGTTCCACGTGGACCACCTTTGTCAGCGTGTCGCCAAACCACGTGAACCCATCGCGCACCATGCGCCAGTCGGTCGTGTAATCACCCGGCGTCAGCGGAGCGGTCATATTGAACGTGAAAGTGTAGTTTGTATTCGGATCGATCGTCCCGGATACGCTGTGACGCGTCGCGGCGAACGGATCGCTGTCGCCTACGGCACCGAGTCGGAAACCACGGGCCTCTTGCCAAACCACCCCCAGATTGCGCATCGTCACGCTCACACTCACTGTGCGGCCTGCGGTCATAGTGGCCGGTATCGTGTCGCTGACATACTGGGCGTTATACATAGGGCTGGCGGTGTCGCCAAAGTAGTCGCAGATGCCTTTGTACATGCCCCACATTGCGACGCTACGGAAGAACGGATCGTTCAGCAAGGGCGCGTCGCGGTCGCAGGTGTCGTGGAAACCGAGTTCGGTGAGCGTAGCAGCGCGGTCCGGGATGCGTATCTCGCCATAGGCTCCGTTCGAGTCTTTCACGCACGTGCCGTGGCATCCCCAGTCCGGACTGATCTCCGGCAATGCGGCGTTGATGGCGTTTACGATAGCCGGGTTGATGGCATTGCCGAGCTGCTGACTGACAGTAGCCCAAGGCGCGTGCTCGGAGCTGGCATCGTAATACGTCTCAGTTCCGGTAGGACACCCCGTCCCCACACAGTAGCCCTGATAAGCGTTTGTGTGGATCGAGACGTAAATGTCAGTGTTTTCGTAGTCCGACATAAGCGGCCTGGCCCGTATGTCGTCGCTCGACTCGCTGTCACCGCTCCCGAGGACACAGTCTCCGGTCGCGCTGGCATACACCGAGCAGGGGTACCCTGCCTGCTTCAGCCAATAACTGGCCGCCATCTGCCACCACGGCCGGCCGCCGTCATACGGTGAATTGCCGTAGTTGAGGTCGTTCTGGCGCGCCATATATACAATGGCACCGTGGTTTTCAAGGTATCTGCGCAGGTATATGGACATCTTAAGGTTGCGCAGGTCTTCCTCTTCATACCCACAGCTCTGCGGACGCATATAATACCAGCCAGAACCGTTCCAGAACCTGCCGTGGCCGGGACTGATCGCGATCTTCTTGCCGTACACGCCGCCCAGAATCGGCCTGGGCAGCTCGGCTCCCGGGGCCCTCTCCTTCACTGCGGCGGGTTTTATGAAGTCGGTCAACGGGGCGCCCTCGATGGTCGTGACAACCCCCGCTATGTAGTCGAATTGGGCGAGCGTAGCAAACCACTGCCTTGCCATCGCCTCGAGCTGAGCGTCATCCGTTCCGTAGTCGAGATACGCCGATGTGAGGTCGACGTGAAGCTTGTACTCACCGTCCACAAACGCCCAGATGAGCCTGGTGCCCGGCGGTATTGTGGACACTATGCCCATCGCGAACTCCTCGGAAGTCGGCCCTTGGAGAAGCAACGCGGCGGCAAGCTCAGGCGAAGGCGCGCCCG
This sequence comes from Armatimonadota bacterium, assembly GCA_049969195.1. GTDB lineage: Bacteria > Armatimonadota > UBA5829 > UBA5829 > UBA5829 > CALJES01. The sequence continues at coordinate 1,999 of JBMFPI010000230.1, read as the reverse complement.
CAACCGCTCTCTGCACAATGTAAAGGTGGCCGTCCCGATAAAACGCAACAGCCACAGTCGGCTGCGCCCAGCACGCCGAACAGACCGCGGCTACAATCAGCCCCACAACCAGCACCGTTAGACCAAATCGCATCACTGAACCCCCCTCTTGCAAATTGCCGCGCTCAGAGGCGCGGGTTTGGTTTTCCCCCATTCGCAGTCTAGCAGCGACTTCGGCCTCTGTCAATGGTTAACGTACCAGTTCAGTCTTGCTGAAGCAAACACCCAATACGCCGTCATCCTGAATTCGATTGGGGATCCATTCCTCCGGTGCCTGGATGCTGAAACAAATCCAGCATGACGTAACTTCGATTGTCCGGCGCATGGTCCGGGACGTCTCGCCCGGACCAGGTACCGGGGGCGTGATGCTTGCGTGTTTCGCTATGCTGAGTCAACGCCCGCCCCACGGTCCCTTCGTGGCGGACACGCATAAGTTCCCCAAAGCACATCTGACCCCTCACCCCCAACCTCTCCCGCAAGGGGACAGGGAGCAGTCAGTCGTCCGGGGCATATTGCCCCGTACGCAAGCGTGCAGGCATCCTGCCTGCTCCTTATGCTTTGGGAACGACTCCGCGCGGCACGCCTCGGTCAGGCGTTCCGCCTGGAGATTGCCGCGTTGAACCGGGGGTGAATGCAGGATTCGGCGGCGGGGGTGGAGAAAGTGTTCCGAGTGAGAACGCACTTTGCGCGCCGCGGTCCGAGACGCATGTATAGGCCGCCGCGATTCCCATCTCGGCCGCACTGAGCAATCCGCGCCGGGGGCGTCCTGTGCGCCGCATACGGCGGTTCTCACACAATCACAAAAGGAGTCAGGATAGTATGCATAAAATAGCGGTCATTCCGGGCGATGGAACGGGGCCTGAGGTCGTCAGAGAAGGCCTTAAGGTGCTGGAGGCGGTCAGCCGCAAGGTCGGGTTCAAGTACGAAACCGTGCACTACGACTGGGGCGGTGACCGTTATCTCGCCACCGGGGAAGTGCTCCCGGAATCGGCGATCGACGAACTGCGCAAGTTTGACGCAATCTATCTCGGGGCAATCGGACATCCGGACGTCAAGCCAGGGATCCTCGAGAAGGGCATCTTGCTCGCGTTGCGGTTCGGGCTCGACCAGTATATCAACCTCCGGCCCGTTAAGTTGTACCCGGGAGTCGATTGTCCGCTGAAGGACAAGGGGCCGGAAGATATCGACTACGTTGTGGTGCGCGAGAACACCGAAGGGCTATATGCCGGGGCGGGCGGATTCCTGAAGAAGGGCACGCCTGACGAGGTGGCAACGCAATTATCGATCAACACGCGCAAGGGTGTCGAAAGGTGCGTGCGCTACGCCTTTGAATACTGCCGGAAGCGCAACCGTGAGAAGAAGCTGACCCTGGTCGGCAAAACCAATGTTCTGACATACGCCTTCGACCTCTGGGAGCGAACTTTCTACGAGGTCGCAAAGGAGTATCCCGACATCAAGACCGACTACGCACACGTCGATGCCACAACCATGTGGATGGTCAAGAACCCCGAGTGGTTCGACGTGATCGTTACGGACAATATGTTCGGCGACATCATAACCGACCTCGGCGCAATGACCCAGGGCGGAATGGGCATAGCAGCCGGCGGGAATATAAACCCTGAAGGGGTCTCAATGTTCGAACCAATCGGCGGATCCGCACCGAAGTATACCGGCAAAAACGTGATCAACCCGCTCGCCGCGATCGGAGCGCTGCAGATGATGCTCGAGATTCTGGGCGAAGATAAGGCAGCCGAGCTGGTGGACAAAGCCATCGCACACGTGACTGGAACGAAACTCAAGAGCCTCAGCGCGGGCAAGATGGGATACTCGACAAGCGAGGTCGGGGATATGGTGGCGCAGTTCGTCGCCGACGCGTAACGACAGCCACTCAGCGCGCGTCAGACCGAACTCCCAGCCCCGGTGCATACTTCAGGTAACGCCTGGTAGCCCAGGTCGCCGC
>JBMFPI010000229.1:0-5968 GCA_049969195.1 Armatimonadota bacterium | reverse complement strand
ACGCCCAGCACATTGCCCAGGAATCACGTCAGCAGCAAATCGAACCGGAACACCTCTTGTTGGCACTGCTTCAGCAGGAAGGCGGTATCGTCGCGCCTATTCTGCAGAAACTGGGCGCTTCACCAGCGGATCTTGCGAACCGGGTTCAGGCTGAGATTGACCGCATGCCCAAGGTAACCGGCGTGGCCGCGGGCTCGAGCATCGGGCCCAGACTCCAGCGCGCGTTCGAAGCGGCCTTCGCCGAGGCCGAGCGGCTCAAAGACGACTATGTTTCCACCGAACACCTGCTCATCGGTATCGCTTCCGAGTCCGGTCCGGCGAGTCGGATACTTTCCTCGGTCGGCGCGACCCGTGATGCTATCTACCAGGCTATGGTCGATGTTCGCGGAAGCCAGCGCGTCACGGACCAGAACCCCGAGGACAAATACCAGGCCCTTGAGCGTTATGGGCGCGACCTAACTGAGGAGGCCCGCAAAGGCAAGCTGGACCCGGTCATCGGCCGCGACGAGGAAATTCGAAGGGTGATTCAGGTCTTGTCGCGCCGCACAAAAAACAACCCCGTGCTCATTGGGGAGCCTGGCGTAGGTAAGACCGCCATTGTCGAAGGCCTTGCTCAGCGGATTGTCTCAGGCGATGTTCCCGAGTCGCTCAAGAACAAGCGAGTCATAGGTCTCGATCTCGGCGGGTTGATAGCCGGCACCAAGTACCGCGGCGAGTTCGAAGACAGGCTCAAGGCGGTTCTCAAGGAAATAAAGGAAGCCGAGGGCGAAATCATACTCTTCATAGATGAGCTGCATACCATCGTCGGTGCTGGTGCCGCAGAAGGCGCAGTGGATGCTGCTAACTTGCTGAAGCCGATGCTCGCTCGCGGTGAGCTTAAGTGCGTCGGGGCAACCACGCTCGACGAGTACCGCAAGCACGTGGAGAAGGACGCAGCTCTTGAGAGGCGTTTCCAACCGGTCATAGTGAACCCGCCATCGGTGGAGGATACTATCGCGATTCTGCGCGGGCTCAAGGAGCGTTACGAGAACCACCACGGCGTTCGCATCAAAGATAGTGCTCTGGTTGCGGCGGCGGTCCTTTCCGATCGATACATCTCCGACAGGTTCTTGCCCGACAAGGCGATTGACCTGATCGATGAGGCTGCCTCGCGCCTGCGCATTGAAATCGACTCCATGCCCACGGAGATCGATGAGGTCGAGCGCCGCATCCGCCAGCTCGAGATCGAGCGAGAGGCTCTGAAGAAAGAGAGTGACGCTTCGTCCAAGAAGCATCTCGAAAAGCTGGAGAAGGAGCTGGCCGAACTCAAAGAGCGCTCAGCCGAGATGAAGGCCCACTGGCAGAACGAGAAGGAAGCCATCTCCAAGATTCGGGAGATCAAGACTCAGATTGAGCACGCCAAGCAGGAGGAAGTCAACGCGGAGCGCGCCGGCGACCTCGCCAAGGCTGCTGAGCTGCGCCACGGCGTGATCCCGACCCTGCAGAGAGAACTTGCCGAGCAGGATCGGCGGCTCGCCGAACTCCAGAAGACACAGAAGATGCTGAAAGAAGAGGTCGACGAGGAAGACGTGGCGGAGGTGGTTGCCAAGTGGACCGGCATTCCGGTTACCCGCCTGATGGAGGGCGAGATTGAAAAGCTCATCCATATGGAAAGCCGACTGGAGGAGCGAGTAGTCGGGCAGAATGAGGCCATTGTAGCTGTTGCAAACGCCGTCCGACGGGCGCGAGCCGGCCTGCAGGACCCCAACCGCCCTATCGGCAGCTTCATCTTTATGGGTCCGACGGGCGTTGGCAAAACCGAGCTTGCACGAGCACTTGCCGAATTCCTGTTCGATGACGAGCGCGCGATGATCCGTATCGACATGAGCGAGTATATGGAGAAGCACACGGTGGCCAGGTTGATCGGCGCCCCGCCCGGGTACGTCGGTTACGAGGAGGGCGGTCAGCTCACGGAGGCGGTCCGGCGACGGCCATACAGCGTGATACTGTTCGACGAGATCGAGAAGGCACACCCGGAGGTCTTCAACGCGCTCCTGCAGATACTGGAAGATGGGCGCCTGACTGACGGCCATGGCCGCACGGTCGATTTCAAGAACACGGTGGTGATTATGACGTCCAACGTTGGGTCTGACACGATCCGCGAGCGTCAGACGATAGGCTTCCGTATCAACGGGGACAATCGCGAGGCCGAACGCGCCGCTCACGACGCGGAGACCCGCCGGTTGGTCCTGGAAGCTCTGAAACAGCACTTCCGGCCGGAGTTCTTGAACCGCATCGACGAGATTATCGTCTTCAACTCGCTCTCTGAGGATGATATAAAGCGCATAGTGGATATCCAGATCAACCAGCTCAATAAGCGCCTCGCCGAGAAGCATCTGTCGATCGAGGTTACCGACGCGGCGAAGTCCGTTCTCGCGAAAGAGGGCTTCGATCCTACATATGGCGCTCGGCCTCTGAGGCGCACCATCCAGCGTGAGATCCAGGACAAACTGGCAATGAAGTTGCTCGAAGGCGAGTTCAAGGAGGGCGATCGGATTTTGGTTGACGCGGATGCCGAAGGCCGGATTACCTTCCAACATGCAGGCGTAGCGGCCGCGGCGGTATAGCCGGGCGGGTTTCTGCAGGTTCTGAAGGTATACGGAGTTCTTGCGACAGGAAGGAAACCCGACGTTTTCGGCCATTGGACCGTACTTAACTAAGCGGAAGAATGGCCGAAAACGAACCTATAGCAGCAGTCTGTAGGTATACGAGAGCGCAGGGCGGGCTTCGGGGCACGATACGCCCCGAAGCCCGCTAGTCATTTGTGTTCACTGCGCCAAAGTCGAAGTGCTCCGAAGGCAATTTCTGCTCCTCCAAACCGGTAATATTACCTGAGTATGCAGAATCATCCTATCACAGGACCTCTCCGGCGCGGTTTTGTGGTATACTGCGTGCGTAGAGCGCTTTCTGCGATCGCGGTGCTGCCTGTCCCAAAGCGCGGTCGGAATCTTTGCGGACGTAATACGGCTTTCTTGAAAGGGAGGGTGCAACGAATGAGCAAGCCAGTCCTGGCCGCATTGCTCTATGCGGTACTCGTCCTCGGGTGTTCGTCCCTCGGCTCCGCCGACACCTACACCAACACTTTCACCAACACATCAGGCAAACAGTGGATTGCGTGGCATGTCGAGTGTACCAACGTTGACAGCGTAAACTACGCAACGGGCAATGTCTACAACACTTCGTCGCCCAGCCCGAAGTGGAAGATTTACTTCTTCGAGCAGGGCAGCAACTACTATCAGAGAAAGGGCTTTCTTGCGTATCCGCTGGACGGCTCCGGGACCGAAATCGACCCGGGCGAAACCCTGAGCGTAACCTTCACATACACCCCGACGGCCGGGATGACGCCAACTTTCACTCAGTATCCCGTCGAATGGCCGCTGGACGGGGAGCTGATCACCGTCACACCGGAGAACATGCAGGGCTGGAGCATCGAGACCAACGGCGGTGCAAAGGCCGGTATCGTTCCTTACGGTCCGGGCGTGTGGGAGGCCAACAGAGCACTGGTGGCTGAAGAATACAATATACACCTCGGGAAAGGCTCGTTCTATGCTGAGCTCGATTACTCGGGTGGGCCCGGCAGCAGTGAGACTCCGGCTACGGCCTGGCTTGGGCTCGACACATTCAATGGCCAGCCTCTCGCCGGCATCCCGCTCAACCGAATCAAAACACTTAGGTACTTTGCCTTCCAGAGCAAAATCCCCACCAGAACCACCCACACCACTTACTGGGATAGCTGGAATGGATGGTGGATCTATCCGAGGCAACCGATCTGCCTGGAACTGACAGCCGAGAGTCCGGATGGCTCCCAGCGACTGCAGTTCTGGTTCAGGCCGTGGCAAACGGCCAAGGTCAGCGGCGATAACAGTGGCCGGCAAAACCGGAGATGGCTCTGGTACGACTGCATCAACGGCACCCCTCAGATTCAGGTTACCCGGCGTTGGTATGTGTACCGCGGTCTGGCCGAGGACGGACAGACCAGCCTCGATCAGGTGTTTGATTCGTGGGCCGATCTGGTTGCGGTGTACGGCGACTGGAAGCTGGTCGCAACCTCGAACGACCCCTGGCCTGCAGGCTACAAGAGCGCGGGGTGGGATAACACGACCGATCCTCCCGGATCACCGACCTGCACGGCGACGGGTAAGTGTCTCAACTTCCAGGTTGGCGCTAGGAAGGGATACACTCACATCTATGGGCCGGACAACGATTACCAGCTCAACGTGGTGAACTGGGCCGGTTACTACTGGGGGCTGCGAGCCAATCTCGACTTCTTCACCCTGGGCATAGACCTCAACGGCGACGGTGACGACACCGACCCTGGCGAGCGTGTTACCTACGACTTCGAGCCATCCTCCAATGATCTGCCTCTCAGGAAGGTTGCCCTGAAGGGCAAGGCCGAATACGACCCGATTATGGGCACGCATATCAGGCAGGGCTCGCACGAGTGGAGGTTGGTAGATCCGCTGATCAACTACTTCCCTACTATGATCTTCGGCAAGGTTACCAAGGTAAACAACGTCTGCTTCGAAATCGAGGACGGCAGCAACCTGCCTATGAAGACCAGGGTCTACCTGATCAGAAACCTTTACAATTACTACGATACGGCTTCGGGCTACACGGCAGCTTACGGAACTTACTTCCCATCGACCGGTCAGTACTGGTGCGTATGGGGATGGCTGGAAAAGCCCAGGTTTTTCCCGGACAGCCCGAAACCGCTGTGTCTGTGGACCAACATCTTCAACTGCAAGAGGATACTCTGATTAGTGGGTTGGCTGGTCCCGGTTGTCCGCCCGGGACCAGTCTCTTCTCCGCCCAGGCAGGACTCCTGTTTCCTGATCCAGAACCCTCTCTCGTAACGCTGCCGCCGGACGGCCGGCGATAGGTGACCCCCGGCAATCCCGGATTTTGATCGGTCGTGCACCAGAGCGAACAGCGCGGTTTGGGTGTGAGCTGCAACTGGGAGAAGTCGTCCGTCTTGTCGGCGCTGAGATAGGGGGACCCAGTATGGATGTCTTTCAGGCTATTGCCAAACGCCACAGCTATCGCGGTGCATATCTGGACCGGCCCGTGCCACGCGAGGACCTGCGCAGGATTGTTCAGGCGGGCATTCAAGCGCCGTCTGGCTGCAACGCGCAGACTACGTCGTTTGTGGTTATAGACGACCCGGCGGTGATAGCCAGGCTGCGGGAGATCATACCCGTCTCTGCCCCGGCTGCCATAGCCTGCGTGGTGGACCCAACCCCCGTGTACAAGAGCACGTCTTTCGAAATCGAGGACTGCGCGGCGGCGGTCGAAAACATGCTGCTTGCGATCACTGCGCTCGGGTACGCAACCGTGTGGTTGGACGGAGTTCTTCGCGGTGGAAAAGGACAGCAGATCGCAGGTCTTCTCGGCGTGCCGGAAGGTAAACGCGTGCAGGTGCTGCTGCCGGTCGGAGTGCCCGTGGAGCAAGGCGTCCAGCGGGAGAAGAAGCCGTTCGAGGAACGCGCCTGGTTCAACAGGTACGGAGGCTAGACGATCCGCTGCGTTTTTCTCGTGGTGATGCTTGTTCTCCTGGAAAGCAACTTGTGTGCACGCTGTACTTACTCCACAATGCCTCTTTTGCTGGGCGTGGACGACGCCGGGAGCGATTGGCGCTACAAGTCGGCGTGCCCGCTTGCGGGGGATCCCAACATCGGCCGGGCGCTTAAGGAGCTCGGGGTCAGCTTCCAATCAGTTCGCCACTTATCCCGATAACAAGCCTTTCGACGCGCCGTTTCTGGTCGATACTGGAGGCAAGTACCTGGAAACAACCTTCAACAGGCTCGCTGCCAAATGCAAGTGGCTGAGGACGCGGCATTATGGTGAGCGCGTGACGCCGTGCACGGAGCAGGTCTGGTCGGACTTGTTCCACATCTTTGCGCGTGCCGGGTGGACGATTATTCCGAAGACT
>JBMFPI010000228.1:0-5997 GCA_049969195.1 Armatimonadota bacterium | reverse complement strand
CCCAGTGCGACGTCCGCGCGCAACCGAACTCTCGCTCACAGGTATTATTCCGTATTCGGCCGGTCCTGCGCCAGTTCTTGCTCAGGCAAATTCACGAACCCACAGTATCGGCGCCGTTGCAAATCGTGGCAGAGGGATTCCTCACGCCTGCGGCCTTAGGATGGTGCCTGCCGACTTCGGCCTTCCTACCAGAACACGCGGTGTACCCACTCGTGCGAGCGGCGTGTCTCCGGCGAACTGCGGCGAGCACAACCGCTTCTTGCCAAGAAACGGAAGATGCCCAAGGCACCCGCGTCCGGCGGCAGCATGCCCCGGACGATCAGAGGGCGCAAGGCCGAGCCCCGACGCGTCTGACCCCTCACCCCCACCCTCTCCCGCAAGGGGAGAGGGAGTTTTGCTGGCCATTGCGATGGTGCAGTAGGGTTCCTCAAGAACCACGTCATACCCAACTTGTTTCAGCATCCGGGCGCCGATGGTATGGGTGCTGAATCGAGTTCATGATGACGGGGCCCCGGCCGTTTGCGTCTGCAACAGTAAACTGATTCGCGTGTACCGGACAATCAACACCAAGCGGGAGAATCGCCGAACTGGGCTCATCCCAGCGGCGTGGGTTGAGAATGTTCAGTTTTCTGGCAAGTTCATCGTGAGTGCAGCGAAGGATCTCCGCGCGTGGTCGAGGTTCTTCGCTCCGCTCAGAATGACAGCCCCCCAACAGCGAACCCATACCCCGGGTCTGCGGCCTTGACTGGACATGCCCACCGTGCTATCTTGGGTCAGGCACGACACGGAGGTTCCGAACTTGAAAGGCGGACGGCAACAGACGGCAACAACCGGATACTTGTGGGTCGCGCTCGCGGCGTTGGCAATAGCCGTCGGCACGGCAGTCGCGTACTACCCGGCCGTACACGCGGGCTACGTCTGGGACGATGATTTCTACGTCACAAGGAACACGCTCCTCACCGCGCCTGACGGACTTCGCAGGATCTGGTTCTCGCTCGATTCTCCGTCGCAATACTTCCCCCTGGTCTACACCACTTTCCGACTGGAGCGTGCGATCTGGGGTCTGGACCCGAGAGGGTACCATATTGCGAACATCCTGCTGCACATTGCCAACGCCCTGCTCGTGTGGCTCGTTCTCTCCAGGCTTTCCGCGAAAGGGGCGTGGCTCGCGGCGGCGATATTCGCGGTCCACCCGGTGCACGTGGAGAGTGTAGCCTGGATCACTGAGCGCAAGAACGTGCTGAGCCTCTTTTTCTCGCTTCTGACGATGCTGGCCTGGCTGGCATACATCGACTGCGATGACCGCCGAAGTATCCGCTGGTGGTTTTTCGCATTTGTCTTCTACGTGCTGGCCCTGTTCAGCAAGACCACCGCCGTCACGCTGCCTGCTGCGATGCTAATCGTAATCTGGATCAAACGGCTGCCGATAGACCGCCGGCGGATTCTGGCCATCGTGCCTTTCGTGGTCTGGGGCGTGTTGATGGGCATTGTGACGGTTCTGTGGGAGCGTTACCATCAAGGCACAATGGGCCCGGAGTTCGCTATGTCGCCGCTGGAGCGAGTCCTGGTTGCCAGCCGGGCCCTGTGGTTTTACGCCGGGAAGCTCGCGTGGCCCTGGAAACTGGCGTTCAGCTACGGCAAATGGAGCGTTAGCCAGGCCGATCCGGTATGGTATGTGTGGCTGGCCGGGCTGATTGCAGTCGGGATTGCGATGTATGTATGGCGCGCGCGGATCGGACGTCGGGTAGCGGCGGCGGTGCTGTTTTTCGTGATCACCCCGATCCCACTGTTGGGCTTCTTCTCCCTTTATACGTTCCGATATTCCTACGTGGCTGACCACTATCAATACGTGGCCAGCATCGGGCTAATCGCCATTGCGGCTGGGGCAATGAGTGCGGCCGTCGGCAGGTTCGGTAAGACGGCGGCGGTAATTCCGGCGGCAGTTCTGGTGGCGCTCGGCTTGCTGACGTGGCGCCAGTGTCTTGTTTACAAGGATGCCGAGACTCTATGGCGCGACACCCTGGCAAAAACCCCGTCCTCGGCCATTGCGCACACGAACCTGGGCAGGATTCTGCTCGAACAGGGCCAGCCAGACGAGGCTTTCAGTCACTTCCGCGAGGCCGCCGGGATAGCTTTCGATATGCCCGAGGTGCAGAACAACCTCGGCGTTGCCCTGTTCAGCAAGGGCGACCTTCGTGGGGCTGAGCGTTGTTTCCGCCGGGCTATCCGGTCCGACCCGCGCTACGCTGACCCGCACGTGAACCTTGCCGGGGTCTACCTGCGGCAGGAGCGGTTCGTGGCAGCCGAGCGCGAGGCGAGAGCGGCGCTCAGGATCAATCCGTACCTGACCCAGGCCCGCTCCAACCTGGGCATCGCGCTCGCCGAGCAGGGCAGGCTCGACGAAGCCATAGAGCAGCTTAGGAAAGCTCTGTCCCTGGACCCCGCTGACGAGCAGTCCCGCAGGAACCTCGAACACGCCCTTTCGCTTAGAAGGGTTCGCTGATTCTGTCAGTCGGCCGCTCGGCCTAACTCCCAACGCCGATTCAGCCGATAATACAGGCTGTCGAAACAGGCGCGTTTTCGGCGATTTTCTTGCTGAGTTTGGGAGAGTCGAACCGCCGAAAGTATCGTGCTTGCGCTCTGTAGCAACAACCTCCGATAATGGGCAGGTGCCTTAGATTCCCGGTACTGGGGCGATAACGCGTCGTGAGAATACTGATCGTAAGCGCCGAGAAGCCAACCGCGGCGAGAGTCGGTCGGCCTGCCGACTTCGCGCATGCGCTCGCGTCCGGACTAAACGAACTAGGCCACGACGCCCGCGTGGCGCTGCCTGCATATCGGTTCGTTGAGGAAGATGCCCGCCTGAACGTACGGCCGGTGCTCGAAAACCTGGTGCTGGATTGGGACGACGGCTCCATCCGAACCGCTTACGTCCAATCAGTCGTGCTCGGCGAGGTGTACTTCTACCTGATTGGCGACGGCAGACGCTTTCGGCACGCCGGCCGGCTCGACGGCGAGGACTGCGGTCTCTTAGCGAGAGGCGTTCTTGCCGCGCTCAGGAACATCAGGCCTCGATGGCTTCCCGAGCTGGTGCACATAAACGATTCGTGTCCCGGTCTCGCAGCGGTGTATTTGAACGCGATCTACCTGAGGGAATGGGATATTCAGGACACCTCTTTCGTGACGACGGTGCACGGCGAAGCCGACTTCCGCCGGGCGAACACTCTGGTCACTGGCACTCGGCTCGACCCGGACGTGCGCGTCGTCAGGCGTTACAGATCCGCGCGAAGGCTGGCAAAGGAGTACGAAAGCATATATAGCGAGGTGCTGTCCCACCGCGAGATGTGGCGGATGGCGGCGTAGCAGCAGACGCGCGGCTGAGAACGCCGACAAAACCCCTGCTGGCGGGAATCATGATCTGCGTCCGGCACGTATAGGAGTTAGTCAGCCCTCTGGTCGGGCCGGCTAGTCGCAGCGGCGGAGGGGTGTGGTGTCGCGGTAGGCTGATTCTGGGAGGTGTGGCGACAGGCTCGTCTTCGGTGATTCTGCGGCCTGGTCGAGGAGCGTCGAGTCTCTGAAAACTCTGGATTTGTGTACTAGCGCAATAACCTCCTCCGGGTATTCTGTTGACAGGCGGTGACGCGTTCTGTACAATGAGGCTCGTACCGCAAGCACTACAGAGCGGGCACTGGCAGCCCGCCTGCCGCGACGGGTGGACGAAGGGCCGATGAGCGCGCCCAATTTGCAGGTGCTCTGGCACAATTACAAGGCCTTGGGAGAAGCCAAGGCGCGCGACTCGCTGATACAGCACTACGCGTATCTGGTCAAGATTACAGCCGGACGGGTTGTTACGAGCCTGCCGCCCAATGTAGAGCGCGACGACCTGATATCCGCTGGCATCATCGGGCTTATCAAGGCGATCGACCAGTTCGATACGCGCCGCCAGGTGAAGTTCGAGACCTACGCCATCGCGCTTATACGGGGCGCAATACTCGAGATGCTGCGGGAAGAAGACTGGGTCCCGCGGTCCATCAGGGAACGGGTCAAGGCGCTGGAGAAAACCTATCTTGACCTGGAAGGCCGACTCGGCAGGCCCGCCACCGAGGAAGAGGTCGCGGAGGCCATGGGTATGGAGATCGACGCATTCCACGCTCTCCTTGCCGATACCGGCCGCGCGTCGCTGCTGAGTCTCGACGATATCGTGGTCTCGAGCGAGGGCAGCGAGAAGATACACCTGTCGGACGTCGTGCATGACGAATCGGCCGACACATCGGCCGACGTCGAGACCGGCGCGATGAAACAGTGTCTGGCGGAAAGCATCGAGAGACTGCCGGACCGCGAAAAACTTGTCATCGCCCTTTACTACTACGAAGGACTGACTTTCAAGGAGATCGGAAAGATTCTGGAGGTCTCCGAGTCCAGAGTTTACCAGTTGCATACGCAGGCGGTGTTGCGATTGAGAGGCTACCTCCAGCGCGACCTCGCCCTTTTTCATTGAAAAGGGGAGGGCCGATAGTTACAGGAAGCGCGGACACATGGTTTTCCGCTTTCGGCTTTCCAATTTCCAAATTCGACCAGATATCGAGAGGAGCGGTACTGAATGAGCAGGATGAGATCGAGTGTAGTGGCGCTGGTGGTTGTGGCGATCGCCGCCACCGCGCTTGCAGGATGCGGCCGACGAGGGTTGATACGCGTCAACGGTGAGAAGATCCAGTGGAAGGATTTCTGTTCCAGGCTCGAGCGGACGACTGTCCAGACGCCCCAGGGTCCGCAGCTCGCAGGCCGATACGTCGTGCAGCAGTTGATTCAGGAAGAACTTATACGCCAGTTGGCCAAACAGGAAAAAGTCGAGCCGACTGAAGAGCAGATCAACAAGAAGATTGAACTTTTCAAGAAGCAGACCGGCGGTGATATGGCTAGGATACTCGGCCAGATGGGAATGACCCTTGACGACCTGAAACGCCAGATCGCAGTTGAGCAGGCGTACATCAACGTCGTAACCAAGGGCATAACCATCCCCGAAGAAAAGGTTCGCAAAGCCTACAATGAGGCGCTTCGCGCCAAGGATTCCCCGTTCGTGAGGCCGGAGCAGGTGCTGGTCAGCGCCATCATCACCAACAGCAAGGCAAAGATAGATAAGGCCAGCAAGCTGCTCGCAAGCGGCCAGGAGTTCGGCACCGTTTCCAGAAAGCTCAGCGATGTATGGGTCAAACAGACCGACGGCAAACTAGGATGGGCTTCCAGAGACGGAATGATCGACCTGGTCGTCGGCCGGAAGGCCGGCCTGCCCAAAGAGTTCGCGAATAGAATCTTTTCACTCCAGATCGGCAAGTACACCGCGCCGTTTGAGTCGGTCAGCACAATTCAGCAGGGCGATAGAACGGTTACCGTGAAGCAGTGGGTCATCCTGCGAGCCGATCAGAAGCGCCAGAAACGGATCACCACGTACGACGAGGTAAAGGACAGGATCCGCGAAACCCTGGCTATGCAAGAAGGGGCAAGGCGGAAGGAAGTTCAGAAGAAGATGCAGATGTTCGCAAAGAACGCGGACATCGTCATCAACTCCGCCATCTACAAGGACATCGGCGAAAGGATCAAGGAGGAGGCCGGAAAGGCGCTCGAGGCAGCCAAACCCGGTGCCGCGCCCCTCGGACCGACACCGGCCGTACCGTAGCAGGTCGGGGTAGTAAACTCAGTTTTCTGAGAAGATCACCCCGACTGCAGGTAAGGATCTCAAAGGGTCTTGGGATAGAACGCAAACCCGGCGTTTCCCGCGATTCGATATTCTTCAACCACGCGGGAGAACAGCTGAAAACGTGGCTATGGCACCAGCGGGAAGGATATCTGGGCTACTCCGAGATTATTGGCTGTGCATATGATGACGGTCCTTTAAGGCCGAAGGCCCTTGGCCACTAGTCAAACCGATATTGCGGAAGCCCTCGCTCAGCTTACAGGGCGGGGGCTTTGTGCATGTATCCCGTGCCTCTCCGTTGGTGC
>JBMFPI010000227.1:0-6020 GCA_049969195.1 Armatimonadota bacterium | reverse complement strand
AATCCCATCCTACACTGCCGCTTGACCAAGTCGCGCCATGGTAGCTTCTGTCAAGGTGGGGGCGGTTTGACGCTTACGGATGACGGGGTCCCGGGCTTGTGCGCTCACAAGACTGAACTTAGACGATCGAACCGGCGAAAGGACCGGGTTTGACCTGAATCGCAAGGGCTTTAGTTGAACACTGTCTTGTAATCCAGCCGGGCGGTGGTGTCGCCCTCGAACGGGTTTATCGTGTTCCTCTCGACCACTGACTTCTTCTGGGCTGTGAGGGTTATGTAGTGGTTGGAGTCTATCTTGTGGTCGTATTTGATGCGGAAGACCCTGTCGTGTTCCTGGGGACCGTTTTCTACAAGGCGGCACCAGCCTGCGTACACTTCGAACTGTGCTCCACTGGACAGAGCTCCCGTGAAACCGAAACCGATTGTTCGGGCCCAGCGTCGGGTGGACTCATTTACCTCTGATGCAAGGTCGGCGATGAGAGAAAGCTTCGGTCGCAGCGCCCTGGTCATCTTGAAGACCGTGCCGCCGACAGGCAGAACCGCGCCGTTCTGGCCGTCCTTGCCGAAGTACGACGTCAGCGTGAGGTTCGTGCCGGTCGACATTCTTATGTCCAGTGCGAGATTGCGCTTCCTGGCCGGGTCGCCGGAGGGGGTTATCAGGTTCTGCCTGAAGAATGACAGGTGATACCACTTCTTCGGGTCCGGGTCCGACTGATACTGCACAATCCGCGAGGTATAGTAGATGCCGTTCTTGGGATTGAGTTTGTCGCTGTTATCGAGCATCGCGGTTCCGCCCATAAACCCGGCCGTCACCTTGAGCCCGTTGTCACGGGATACCTGTTTGCCCTTGAGTTGGGTCTCGTTGACGCCGGAATCTACGGTGACGTCGCTCAGCATGAGGAAGCGTCTGGCAAGCAGGCCTTTCATCGCGAACAGCCTGGATTGCTTGCTGCCCTGCGGGCCACCGTCGCGGTTTGCGACCTGGAGGCTCATCGACAGGTCTTTTCGGGCTTTCCATTCGAAGCCGAACCGGCCGTTGACTTCTGAGTTGTCGTCCTCGCGCGCGGTGCGTGCGTACCCGCCGGTCAGCTTCAGTCCGGGCGCCAGTTGAGTCTTCAGGCCGACGTCCCACGTGTCTTCGAACCGGTGGTTATCGCCGAAGTCTTTTTTCAGGGTATCGAGGGTGTAGGACGTGCGGGCGTTCTGGTCCGACTCGAAATGCATCTGGGTGATCTCGGTCGTCACCGGGGCATTGTTCTTATTCTGGGACTGATTGACGTCGTGCATCCCATTGAACAGCAGTCCTCCCAGCAGGCGGAAGCGATTGTCCAGGGTGATCTTGCGGTGGTAGTAATCGGATAAATTTCCCTCACTTGATACGTAGGAAAAATCGTCGAAAAACGCCGTGAGCTTCGGACCGCGATCGGGAGAGTAGGTAATCTTATGTCGATTCTGCGAGCGCGTTTGCTCGGCGGTCGAATTGGTGGAACCGTAGACGTAGCTGTCGATATTGAGAGCCCTGCTGGCCTGGAAGTTGATCGCATAGTCTGCCCGCTTGAAGCCTCTTTCCTGAGCAAGCACATTGCGGTCGGCGTCCGAGAGGTCGGCGATCCTGTTGAAATTGGGATCAACGTCCTGGAAGTTCGCGCGGAACTTGAGCCGACGGTTCTCGAAGTCTACGCGGCTGCGAACTACGCTTGCGCCCTGCTTGTCGCTGACCCCGGCGTGCGAGAGAGCCAGCTCACCCACTGCAAGTTTGAACGTGCCGCCGGTTTCGATGCGGCTCATACCCGATTCCTTGCCGAACCTGGCTCGCTCTACGGCCTGCAGGTGGGCTATTCGGTCGAACCCCTCATCAATTGACTGCGCGCCGAAATACAGGCTGTAGCCCTTGCCCTCGAACGTGACGTCCTTGCGCACGAGGCCGCCCTTGTCCGAGTCGACCCTTTCCATTCTCAGCCACGCCTTGCCCGCGCCGGCGTCCCATTCGAACCCTAGAGTGTGCCGGTTCAGCCCTGATTCCTTGTTGATCTGGGCCTTATCGTTGGCATCCACCTGGGATTCCTGGGCCTTCGGGTCGAACTGCCGCCGCGCGATCAGGGCCATTCGGGTCCGCTCTTCATCGGTCAGCGCGGTCATCGTGTTGAAACCGGCGTCCATCTCGCGGGCTTCCGAGTGGACCTTGAGATTGCCCAGGTTGAGGTCGGTGGATTGATACGTGAGGTCGCCGTTGTCGCTTTCGAGTCGAGTGAACTGCGTGCCGCTCCAGACCGCGTCGCCGGGGCCCTTCGAGCCGCTCACAAAACTCATTGCGTAACTCGTGCGCCTGATTCCGACCTCGGCGGCGAGTTGCGCCCTGTCGGCCTCTCTGATGTCCTTGAACCTGGCGAACTCCTTGCCTACCTCGCGTGTGAGGAAGCTCAGCCTGAACCTGTCCGAAGAAAAGCCGGCGGTGCGACTTTCGATGCTATCGGCCTTGTCAGCAATCCGCCCGGCGGAGAAGCTTAGGCCCGCGTTGCTTCCAGCAGGGATCTGTGCGGAAATGCTCGTGCGCTTGATCCCTTTTTCTTTCTCGAGCACGTTCAGCACGTCTTCCGGGGCCGCCTTCGACTCCCTGAGTGAGGCGAATCCGGCAAAGTCCTGTCCTACGTCCTGATATCCGAGCTTGAGCCTCACTACCTTGCCCAGCGCCAGGTCCGCATCCTGCACCATCACGCGGTCCTTCCTGACAGTCGGCGCCGCGTTCTTTGTTTGCGCGTTCGAGGGCCTGTTCAGTGAGAGGCGGTTTCCTGCTTGAGGAGCAGACACATACATCAGGCTGGTTATGCTCGACGCCCCGCCGAGCAGCGTGGTGGTGTTCGTGCCGTAGGTGAGAATATCGGGCATCTCGGGTTTGGACGGATCGGCCGCTCTGTATGCGTAGGTCAGGTTGGACCGAAGGCTCGAGCCGATCGAGAAGGGCATTCCTCCAGGTCCTGAGATGCTTCGTTCTGCCTTTGAGGCTTCGGAGTATCGGTAGTCAACTTTGATCGAATCGGCGGTGCTGATCGGCTCTGCAAAGAAAAGACCGCCTGAGGCGTAGTCTATGGTATAGTCGATGTTGGGTCTTGCCCGCCTGACGCCCAGATAGACCCATTCACTGCCGGGGATCACGTTGCCGTGGCCGAGAACATATCCGGCTCGACCGCCGTTGCCTCGCAGCACCTCGCTAGCCGGGAGGCCGATTTCCCCAGACGGCTGCGGTGTCCTGCCGAGCATCGCAGAACTATCCGCAATGCTCAAGGCAGAGGGCGTGGGCAAGCTCTCCCCGTATGCCCCACAGCAGAGGAGCATCGCAGCCGCTATGAGAATTGTGAGGGCGGTCTTCCTCATGAGGTTCCCTAGAACCGAGAAACAAGTATAGGTATCGCCGCAGTTCGGGCGGTGTCACGGCGTCTGGCCGCCTCGGCCTTGATCTGCTTCATCATCTCGGCAACCTTGTCCGGGTCGATAACCGGCGCTGCAGCGACCGTGACGGCGGCAGGCCGCTCCGGTTCTTTTGTGGTCGGCTCAGTGTCTGCGGCCGGGGGCGCCGTCGAAACGTCCTGCGGCTGCGTTTCCGCCGAAGCCGCTTCGGCGGCAGCCTCGGCGTGTGCCGTGGCCAAGTGAGCCGGTTCTGAATGCCCGGCGCCAGCGACGGTTTTCGCCGGGACGGGCTTCGGCCTGGGCAGGGCGTGCGTTACCATAGTTGTGTGACGTCTGACTCTGGGTCTTGCACGCTCTGCCTGCCGAGCCGGACGGACCGACCCGCCAGGTTGTATAGATGCGCGGGTCGCGGAATCGAGCTTCTCCTGCGCTTGGGCTACCTGGGCGGTTTTCGCGGGGGTCCCTGAGCGTTTCTCAATAGCGATGGGCGTTGCATGTCTGGGCGGCTGCGAGGGCAAGCTCCAGAGCACGGCAGCAGCCGCGGCCGCAGCGATTCCGGCATACGCAAGGCGAGCCAGTTGAGGCCGCACCTTGTTTATGAGCCAGCGATGAGCGGTAGCCAACCGGCCAGTGCGCGCCGGCTCCCGAGCAATCGCATCGAAGATTCTTGCCCTGAGCTCGGCGGGAGGTTCGGACAGGGCTGTCTGTCGGACCGTCTCAGAGATCCTGCGTATGGCTGCGATTTCCGCAGCGCATCTTTCGCAGAAGCTCGCATGCGCTTCTACCAGCTCGGCCTGCTTGGCGGACAGTTCCCCGTCTACGTAGGCGGAAAGTAGCCCGGCGACCCTGGCGCACCTTCGATCCTGTACGCTTGCCCGCCTGACCGACTCCCGGATTCGGTCAGTCAGATCACGCGGGGGATTGAGCGACCGAACGCTCGTGCTCGCAGCGAGCAGCGCGCGTAACGCGGCCAACTCGCGCTGGCAGTCCGCACAGGTTGCAAGGTGTGCTTCTACTGCCTCGAGCGTGTGCTCGTCCAGCTCGCCGTCTACGTAAGCGCTTAACTTTGCAGTTGCCTTAGAGCAGTCCATTTATCTTTCGCCTCCCGATGCCTGCACCACTCGGGGAAATGCCCTTTCCACCCTTTATTGACAACTACCCGGCCCGGAAGTAACAAGTTTCTGCTGCAGATTTTGCGTCATCTCAGAGCATCGCGATAGGCGCGTTTTCGGCGGTTCCCGTGGTTAGTCCGTATCCCGCGGGAGAAGTGCCCCGGACGGTCAGCTTGCAAGGATGCTCCCCCGCAAGGGCCTCAAAAAACCGGTGCGGCGTTCACGGAACTAACCGACGGCGCGTGCGTCGAAGATTTCAGGACAACAAACTGATCCGCAAGCGCGCCCGACGTGGTCTTCTTCCCGGGATGGCGCGCATCAACGTGCCGAGCAGAAGGTTAATTCGGTCGGCAGGTCGAAATGGTGGAAACAGAAGAACTATCCATACCACTAGTCCCGGCCCCCGGGCTCGTTGGGGTCTGGGAGCACGTAATGACGGGCGAAACGGATCAGGCAGTTGTTGCGCGAGTCCTGAGGGGGGAAGTAGACGCCTTCTCGACCCTTGTCGAGCGCTATCAGGACAGGGTCTACAGCGTTGCGCTCAATTACGTCTCCAACCCCGAAGACGCTGTGGATATCGCCCAGGAAACGTTCGTAAAGGCATATTCCAAACTCCGCAGTTTTGATTCCTCATCGGCCTTCTACACCTGGCTCTATAGAATCGCGGTGAACACCGCAATCGACTTTCTTCGCAAACGCAGGACCCGGACGGCCGAGTCGCTCAACGACGAGAAGTTCACCGAGTTGGGCTACGAGCCGGAGTCGAAAGATCCCTCGGTCGACCCGGAGGGAGTAGTTGCCAGACGAGAGCAAGCGCGCCTCCTGAGAAAAGCGCTGTCCAGGCTCTCAGATAAATTGCGCACGGTCCTGATCCTGCACGATGTGGAAGGACTTTCCCAGGAAGAAGTGGCCGACATACTGAAAGTCCCGGTCGGGACTGTTAAGTCAAGGGTCTCACGTGCTCGAGCCGAACTCAGAAACGTGCTACAGGAGACGATGGGGGAAGCAGTATGAATTGCTCGAGAGCTCGCAAGAACATTTCGGACTATATCGATGGATCTCTCCCGCACCGCAGTCGGTGCGAATACGAGGCGCACATCAGTCGGTGCCGTGAGTGCGCGAACGAGCTGGACGCGACGCGCAAGATGCTTTCCTCGCTGAGTTCACTTGCAGTGCGTGGCTCGTCTGTTGACTTGTGGCCCAGGCTGAGCCAGGCGATACTTGAGCCGGTCAGTCCTGGGCCGTTTTGGCGCCTTCTTGTTCGGCCGGTCGTCGCGGCGCCTGCGGCCGCGCTGGCTGCCGCGCTGGCTGTGATGTTGTTTCTGCCGACGCAGAGGATGACGCCGCCATCGGATGTGTCCGTTGCCATCCCTGAATACGCGCACTACATCGCCGCACACGCCCGATCTCAGCGCCAGCAGGTGTTTGCCGACCCGGACGTCTCATTCGTCGCGGCCGAGCTTGAGCGGGCCAGGCTGATTGACGCCGCTCGACGATGATTCGC
>JBMFPI010000226.1:0-6029 GCA_049969195.1 Armatimonadota bacterium | reverse complement strand
ATTCATCCGCAACTTAGAAAGAGGGATGCGCCTTACCTACCTCAAAACCTTTTTACACAGAGGATGGTACGCTACCCCGCGGGCCATCCCGTTGACACGCCCGGACAGGCGCGAGTATAGTTTCTATCGGCCTCTGATTTCAGGGGTGAAATAATCCATCGAGGTACTGCGCAATGAGAATGCGAGTCGTCTGTGTCCTGCTACTGGCGGCGATTGTTCTGCCCGCCCGAGCGAACGTTACACCACACGCACTTTTCTCGGACAACGCCGTACTGCAGCAGGGAATGCGCGTGCCGATCTGGGGAACGGCCGATGCCGGCGAGCGCGTGACCGTCAAGTTCCAGAATCAGAGGGTCAGTGCAACCGCCAGGAACGGCAGGTGGATGGTCTGGCTGAAGCCGATGAAACCCGGTGGACCGTTCAGAATGATCATCTCCGGAACCAATATGGTCGAACTCAAGAACGTGATGGTCGGCGAGGTGTGGATCGCGAGCGGGCAGTCGAACATGCAGTGGCCGCTGTCGAAGACGACAGACGCCGAGGCCGCAATCAAAGCCGCCGGTGACTCAATGCTTCGGCTTTTCACGGTTCCGCACGTCCCTTCCGCCGAGCCGTTGGCCCGGATCGAAGGCGGCTGGAAGGAGTGCACGCCGGAAACCGTGTCCGATTTCAGCGCCGTCGCCTACTACTTCGGACGCGAACTGCGGAAGGCTCTGGGCGTGCCCGTAGGCATCATCCACGCGTCCTGGGGCGGAACGCGAGTCGAGGCCTGGACTTCGCTTCAGGCACTGCAGTCCGATCCGGACTTCACCGAGTCAATCGCGGACATCAAGGACTACGGCAAATCACCGAACCACCCGGCAGTGCTTTACAACGGCATGATCGCACCGCTCATCCCGTACGCCATACGAGGCGCAATATGGTATCAAGGTGAGTCCAATGCCGGTCAGGCTTATCGTTACGAGAAGAGGCTGACGAATATGATCACCAACTGGCGCAGGGCCTGGGGCCAGGGAGACTTTGCTTTCCTGATGGTGCAGCTCGCGCCCTACGGGAAGATCGTCGAAGAGCCTACGGAATCGGCGTGGGCAGAACTGAGAGAGGCTCAGCTTATGACGACACTCCACTGCCCGAATACTGGCATGGCCGTGACGATGGACGTCGGCGACCCGGAAGATATTCACCCCAGGAACAAGAAACCGGTCGGCGAGCGTCTCGCACTCGCAGCCCGTGCTATGGTCTACGGAGATAACGTGCCCTACAAGGGACCCAGGTACTCCTCGATGGCGATATACGGCAATCGTGCTATTCTCACGTTCACCGACACGGGCGGAGGTCTTGAGGCCAGGGGTGGCGAACTTGTCGGCTTCGCGATAGCAGGCGAAGACCGCAAGTTCTACAACGCAAAGGCGACCATCGTCGGCGACAGGGTTATAGTGTCCAGCCCGGCGGTAACAAAGCCCGTTGCCGTGCGGTACGGTTGGGCAGACGCGCCCACAGCCAACCTGTTCGGCAAGGATGGTCTGCCCGCATCCCCGTTCCGCACCGACAATTGGCCAATGATCACAGCGACTAAGGCAGCGGGAAAGTGATGTCTGGCCGACCCAGATATACCTGGCGCGGGTTCATGATCGACTCGGGCCGGTCGCCGAACAGCCTCGCACAGATGAAGCGAATCGTGAGGGTGTGTTCGGGGCTCGGCCTAAACTTCTGCGTTTTCCGAGAGGGCGATGATGAGCTGTGCGCCGTACGGTACCGCACCAATCGTTTGGGCCGCGACGACCCGCACGCGCTCACGATGGACCAGGTGGAGGAGTTCGTCGACTATGCCGACTCCTACGGGATCAAGGTCGTGCCCGAGATTGAGTCCCTGGGACACTCCACCGCCAAGGGACGATACTATCCGGAACTCGTCTCAGGTGGGTTCGAGCACCCGTACGAGGGTATAGGTGTCCATGTTCGCAAGTCGCACCTGGCTCCGGGAGATCCGCGCTCGTATGAGCTGCTGGAGTCGATCTATGATGAATGGTTTGCGATCATCAGAAGCCCGCTCGTCCACCTCGGCCTCGACGAAGTGCGGCTGCCGCCTGAGGACCAGGCCCGGCACCTGGAAGGCCTGCTGGAGGTAGTCGATCGAGTCGCGGCGCGGCATGGAAAAGAAATCACCCCCATAGTGTGGGCCGATGCTCCGCCGACACCCGACAAGTGGCGGAGTCGAGTCATCCGATGCCTCTGGGCCTATGGTGACGACAGGATGGGCGTGGGCTACCAAAACGAGCACCTGATCAGACAGGGGCTGCGCGAACTCTCCGAGCCGGGATGCACCGAAAGGGTCTTTATGGCCGCAGGCTCCGGCTCGGGCCACACGCCTTATTCCAAGACCGACTACGAGCACGCCTTCTTGAACCTGGCTCAGTGGTCAATGTGGGGGAAGAACAGGCCGAACTTCGAAGGGCTTCTAGCCGTGCAGTGGTCGGGGAACATGCTCGACGATTGGCTGCCGGACTTCGCTTGCGCAGCCGACTACGGTTGGGATCCCCCCGACCAACTTCCCGATTTCGAGACGCAGATGAAACGGGTCCGCGAGCGTCTGGCGCGCATCAAAGACGCCTCCGATCCCCCGCCCGACGAAGTCGACAGGCACGCCTGGGACGGGATATGGCTCAAGAACGGCCGCTGGTATCAGGACATCGTGACCGGACGCCGCGCGCAATGATCGCTCAAGATTGATCGAGCTCAGGGCATAATGCAAGTAATGGGCTGTTGCGGTACGCGCGTCTCGGGCGATTCCAAGGCTGAGTTGGGAAGCCTCCAACCGGCGACGACGCCCGGTTTGCATTCTGTCGCAGCAACCCCAAGCACGGGTTCGCCCGTTCGGTAGTGACAATAATGGAGTTAGCCGGCGGTTTGTGGTTACTGGTGATCGGCTTCGTCCTGGGGACAGTCTGCGGAAGTGTGCTGGTGAGCACGCTTCGCAGGCGGCAAATCCCGGACGGCCCGGCCGGTGCCGTCTCAGTCGAAGAGGATGCCCGACGGGATGATGAGGCCTCTTTCATAGACCCTGCCACCGGGCTGGCGAGTCGGCGCTATGTCGAGATGTTCCTGTCGAAGGAGATCAGCAGGTCTGAGAGGCTCGGAAAGCCGGTCTCGGCGGCAGTTTTCGACGTGGATGATTTCCGCACGCTCGCTCGGGACGCGGGCCGTGATGCGGTCGATGCGGCACTCGGCGAAATGGGGCAGCGGCTGCGGGCCCTGCTGCGGGATTACGACGTGATCGGGCGATACTCGGACGGCCGCCTAGTTGTTGTGCTGCCGGAAAGTTCCGTCGAACAGGCCGTGGAAGCCGCGGCGAGGCTCCTGGGGTCACTCGGATCGCTCCGACTGGCCGGCAAGCTGATGTCGGTGAGTGTAGGGCTCGCAACGTTCCCTGACCACGCCTCCAACGCGGAAGAGCTTCTCAACTCCGCCCACCACGCGCTGAACACTGGCCGGGCGTCCGGATCAAACAGTCGCATCCACTGCTCCCGCACGCTTGCAAAGGCGAGTTAGCTCGGGCCGAAGACGGCGTGCGTACGCCCCGAGGTTGTTGCGATAGAATGCGAACACGGCGCTATTGGCGATTCGACGCTTTTTCGACGGAGCAGGCGAATCGCCGAACACGCTGGGCTTGCGTTCTACGCCAACACAATCAGAGAAGGCGGGTAAGATCCCGTATATCGAACAAGACAGTCCGGTCGCGCTGCGGGAACCCGGATGCGTGCACACCCACCCCAATAAGGCGCGCTCAGCCGTTTTCGCAGGATTCAACCCGTCTCAGCATCCACACGCCGAATGGACGGATCCTGCATCGAGTTCAGGATGACAAGGTGCTCGGCAGTTGCGCCTACAAGACTGAAACAGTACGGCAGACCCGTGCCTGTTGCCGGTCCCGGATTAGCATGCTATACTGCGAAGTATCGGATTGGGGTGGAGGATTCTTAGCACCATGACATCTCGGGAGAGGATGCTCATAGCGATAAATAACGGCAAACCTGACCGCCTGCCTGGGCAGGTGCACGGGTGGATGGAGTACTACCTGGCCAACTACCTGGGCGGGTGTGACCAATTTGAGGCATACGAACGGTTCGGCCTGGATATGGCGATCTACTGCGGCCCGACATACGAGTTCGACGAGAAAGACCTGGCTGCTTGGCAGGTTGAGCATATCGACCTGGGGACCGA
Source organism: Armatimonadota bacterium (assembly GCA_049969195.1). Classification (GTDB taxonomy): domain Bacteria; phylum Armatimonadota; class UBA5829; order UBA5829; family UBA5829; genus CALJES01. The sequence goes on along the minus strand of JBMFPI010000226.1, from coordinate 1,808 downwards.
CGCCAGTGGAGTGTTCAGCTGGATCGACACGATCAAGACGCCCGGCGGCGAACTGCGATGCGCGGGCGCGGGAAACCCTATTACATCGTGGATCACCGAACCGCTCGTAAAGAACGAGGCCGACTTCGAGCTTTTCGACAAATACCTGCCGGTACCGGTCAAGGTCGACGGCACCCCCGTGAGACAAGCTCTCGAACGGCTTGGCGACCGGGGCATCGTGCGCGGGGGAATCTGGAGCTACGGCCAGGCAGGAGCGTGGCAGAGCTTCTGCTATATGGTGGGCACGCAGGAGGCGATCATGTTCGCCCTTGACAAGCCCGACTGGGTACATTATGTCGAGGAGCGCCTGGTGGCCAAGCAGCTCAGGGTTATCGAGATGATGGCCGGTGAGGTTCCTCTCGACCTGATCGAAATCGGCGGCGGAGCCGGGTCGAACACCGTAATCAGCCCCGCGATGCATGCCGAGTTCTGCACACCTTACGACCGCAAGCAAGTCAATGCTCTGCACGCAGCGGGGTATAAGGTAGTCTACCATCTCTGCGGCGGGCTGATGAAGATGCTCGACAACGTCGTCGCCAACGGCTCGGATGGCCTCGAGACTATGACCCCTCCATCAATGGGCGGAGACTGCGACCTGGCTGAGTGCACACGATTGGTTGGTGACAAGCTCTTCTTTGTCGGCGGGTTCGACCAGAATCGGGGCTTCGAACACGGCGATCCGGCGACCGTGCGTAAGATGGTCTACGAGCTCCACGCCGCATGTCCGAACGGTGGCTATATCTGCTCACCTAGCGATCACTTCTTCCACGGGGACCCGGCCAACTTGCAGGCGTTCGCCGACGCGATCAAAGAATGCGTGTATTAGCCCGCATGAAAAACGATAATCAGCGTGAGCGAGGTTATTGTGGCAGAGCGCAATAACCTCGGTACAATAATTTGGCTTTGAGGGCCGGAGGAGGCTGTGGAACATGGTTTCGGAAGGTCAGAAGGCGCCAGAGTTCACCCTGCCCGCCACAGGCGGCAGAACGATATCGCTGGCAGATTTCAGGGGCAAGAAGAATGTCGTGCTCTACTTCTACCCCAAGGACAACACACCGGGTTGCACGAAGGAGGCCTGCTTTTTCAGGGACGTAATGTCCGAGTTCGAGGCGGCAGGTGCGGTGATTCTCGGGGTAAGTCTGGACAGCATTAAGAGCCACGAGAACTTCGCCGCCAAGCATAACCTGCTCTTCCCTCTGCTCTCAGATGAGCAGAAAACGGTCTCGACGGCATACGGGGTCTTCAAAGAGAAGAGTATGTACGGCAAGACGTTCCTGGGCGTCGAGCGGACCACGTTCGTCATCGACAAAGAGGGCATTGTCCGCAAGGTGTGGCCAAAAGTCAAGGTCGAGGGGCATATCGACGAGGTGCTGGAGTTCGTCAGAACGCTGCCCTGACGTGCCCTGGCTAGCTAGTTATGAATCCCCTGCGGGTTGCAAAGCGGACCGGTGCCCTTGGCGCTACAAGGCAGATATGCCGCGGAGACCCGGGGCCGGGGCAGCATATCCCAGCCTATCCCAAAACAGAACTCCCTCTCCCCTCACAGGAGAGGCAGTAATACGGCGCCCTCTCCCTTCACGGGAGAGGGCGGGGGGGAGGGTTAAATGCAGAGCTGACAGCATTTATTGCAGAGAACCCTTCCCCTCGAGACTACAAAACGGCCACCCAAAAAGAGGATAGTAGGGCTTCACGTGTAAGCGTCAAACCGCCCCCACCTTGACAGAAGCTACGATGGCGCGACTTGGTCGAGCGGCAGTGTAGGATGGGAT
>JBMFPI010000225.1:0-6044 GCA_049969195.1 Armatimonadota bacterium | reverse complement strand
CCTTTGAGATAGTCCTCCACCGCTTCACGGAAGACCGGCGCAAAATGGAGCAAAATCCGATTCTGCTCGCTGGATATCCGGCCCGGGTAGGAACCAGATTCCGTCTCGTCGGCCGCCATTTCCAGCTCCACGGCGGGCTGACCTTCATAGCTGCGCTCATGGCAGACCCCGATGGCAGCCGAGACTGCGTCGAACAGGCGCCCGGCGCTCGACGTCAAAGGCGAATTGAGCCCCGTCTCGATCTGGCGGCGGATGCTGCGGCGTTCGAGTTCCGTGAACCCCAAACCAAGCTTATCCATCAGATGCTCGGAATCCTGTCCGAAGGCAGCGTACAGGTAGGCCGCGGCCATTCGCCCCGGATGGCGAATCGCCGCTTCGCCGCCGGGCATTCGTATCGGAGCAAACAGCCCGAGGCGTTCGAATCCGGCCAGGTCTGCCACAAGTATCTCCCCGCCCCAGATCGAACCGTCCGGCCCATATCCCGTGCCGTCGAGTGCCAAACCAATGCACCGTTCGGTACGCATGTTCTCCGCCAGGCAGCTTGCGACATGAGCATGGTGGTGCTGAACCCCGACAAGGCGCACCCCAGCCCGCTCGACCGCGAACCGCGTGCTGAGATAGTCGGGATGCAGGTCGTGCGCGATGACCTCGGGCTGCCGGCGGAAAAGCGTAATAAAATGATCCACCGCGTATCTGAAATAGTCGAATGTCTCGGCTATGTCCAGGTCGCCGATGTGCTGGCTCACAACCGCCCTGCGATCCCAGGCAAGACAGAGCGTGTTCTTCTGCTCCGCGCCGACTCCCAGAACCGGGTCGCATTCAAACGGCAGATCAATCGCATCGGGCACGAAACCGCGCGCCCGTCTTATGATGATGACCGCGCGCGAATCATCCGCGCGCACAACCGAATCATCGCACGGCACATGGATGTCGCGGTTGTGCATCAGGAACGCGTCCGCCAGCGGAGCTAGTTTCTCGCGAGCCGCGCTGTTGGTGAAGACCAGAGGTTCCTCGCTCAGGTTTCCGCTTGTCATCACGAGCGCCGAGGGCGAATAGTCAAACAGTAAGGTGTGAAGCGGCGTATACGGGATCATCAGTCCCAGGTTTCTGTTCGACGGAGCCACCTGATTCGAAATACCCGATCCGGGCCGCTTCCTCGCCAGGACAATGGGTCTGGCTGCCGACTCAAGAAGTTCTCGCGCGGTGTCGGTCAAGTCACACACTCGGTGCGCTTCCTCGATGTCTTTGACCATTACAGCGAATGGCTTATGGACCCGCCCCTTGCGGGACCGAAGAGCACGAACAGCCTCGTCATTGCGCGCGTCGCAGGCAAGATGAAAGCCGCCGATGCCCTTTATTGCCACTATCCGCCCCTGCGAAAGCAGGCGGCCTGCAATCGCAAGTGGCGAGTCGTCGCGGCGATCCCCATCGATCTCGATCCAGACGCGCGGCCCGCACACGGGGCATGCGGTCGGCTCAGCGTGGTAGCGCCGGTTCGTCGGGTCTTGATACTCGGCAGCGCAGACCCAGCACATTTCAAAAGCGCCCATAGTCGTGTTCGGACGGTCGTATGGGAGGCGGCGGACGATTGTGAACCGCGGCCCACAGTTTGTGCAGTTGGTGAACTCGTAACCAAACCGTCTGTCGCCGGGGTCTCTTATCTCGCGGAGACAATCGTCACAAACGGCGACGTCAGCTGGTATGCTGCCTTCGTCCGCCGCGCCCGCACTGCTCTCTACTATCTCAAAAGTCGCGCAGCCGGTCGGGTCGGCTTCGATCATACTAACCGACGACACACGAGCCAGCGCGGGAGCCCGGGCGCTCAACGCGACCGCAAAGGCTTCAACCGCTTCCTCAGGCCCCTCGACATCGATCTCCACGCTGCCAGACGTATTGCGGACCCAGCCACAAAGGCCCTGTTCCTGAGCCAAGCTATAAACGAACGGCCGGAAGCCCACTCCCTGAACAACGCCGGTGACGCGCAGCAGCCTGCGAACGAGTTTCCTTTCGGAGGAGATGTAGGGCATATTCGTCACAGGATCGATCAACTCAATATTATTCTACTACACCAGGAGCCGACGGTGCTGTCGCCTCATCGGGCTCGTAGCAGTTGAGTTTTGGAGGCGCAAGCCCTCAGGACATCGTCATCGCGGACTCGATTCAGGATCCATTCCATCGGACCTGGATGCTGAGATGCTGAAACAAGTTCAGCATGACGTGATTCTCGCGGAACCGAACTGTCTGGGCCAGGCTCTTGCAATACGCGTGTTTTCGGCGGTTCTCCCGCTTAACCGAGGAACGTCGAACCGCCCAAAACGCCGGGCTTGTGTTGTATCGCAACCGCATCAACTTTCGCCATCTCTTGACACGTCGTGCGGGGCGCGGTAAGAATGACTACAAGAGCGCTCGGGCGCGAGGCCTTTGGTAGCTCACTCGCTCTGCGGGAGAGCTTCAGAAAAGAGTTTGTGGTGGACACCGACGCCTTCCTGAGGTCGATAACAGCCTGGAGAGGATACCGCGGGCAGATCGTCCACGTCGAGCACATTCCGGCGCGGAGGGCCCGATACGCGAACGTCGACCCGCCGGTTGCAGGTCAGGTGGGCGAGACTTTGAGACGCCAGGGAATCACGGCACTCTACTCACACCAGGCCCAGGCGATAGAAGCCGTGAGGCGCGGAGAACACGTTGTGGTGGTGACGTCTACTGCGAGCGGGAAGACACTCTGCTACAACGTGCCGGTCCTGGAGCGCCTCGAGTCCGACCCTCGTGCCCACGCACTATATATCTATCCCACCAAGGCGCTCGCTCAAGACCAGCTCGGGAAGCTGAGGCAGTACGATCTACCCGCGGCCAAACCGGCTACTTACGACGGCGACACCCCCCGGCAGGAGCGCCCGTTCATCAAGGGCGTTTGCAATATAATACTCACCAACCCGGACATGCTCCACGTCGGCATCTTGCCGTACCACACCACGTGGTCGCATATGTTCCGCAATTTGCACTACGTGGTGATAGATGAGCTGCACGGCTACCGCGGCGTGTTCGGGGCACACGTTGCGAACATCATCCGGCGGCTGCGCAGAGTCGCACAGTACTACGGCTCAAGTCCGCAGTTCGTGTGCGCGTCTGCCACCGTACGCGAACCGGACAAGCTCGTCCGAAACCTCATTGGCATCGACGCCCGCGTGATAGACGACGACGGCTCCCCATCAGGCGAGAAGACTTTCATATTCTGGAACCCGCCGATCCTTGAACGCACCGGCGAAAGGCGAAGCTCCAGCTCCGAAGCCGTAGAGATTATGACCAGGCTGGTTGAATCCGGCATCCGCACCATAGTCTTTACCCGTGCGCGCAAAACGGCGGAACTGATTCTGCGATACGCAAGGAAAGCATTGCGTGAACTGAACTCTCCGAACGTGGAGAAGATAATGTCGTACCGGGCAGGCTATCGGCCGGCTGAACGGCGTGAGATCGAACGACGCCTTTTCAGCGGCGAACTCCTGGGAGTGACGTCAACCACGGCGCTGGAGGTCGGCGTTGACATTGGGGGGCTCGACGCCGTCGTGATGACCGGCTATCCCGGGTCTGTGTCGAGTACCTGGCAGCAGGCGGGACGAGCGGGTCGGGGGATTGACCAGTCGCTCGTCGTGCTGATTGCGCTCGACGACCCCATAGACCAGTACCTGATGCGCGATCCCGAGTACTTCTTCAAAGCCGAGTACGAGCGAACAATCGTGGATGCACAGAATCCGTACATACTGGCACATCACCTCGTCTGCGCCGCCTATGAGCTGCCGCTTGAGAACGATGAGATCGAAAACCTGTTCGGCGAACGCGCTTGGGAGGTGCTGGGCACGCTGGGCGAGAGGAATGCGCTCGAATACCGGAGGAGATGGTACTGGATCGGAAGCGATTTCCCCGCTCGCGGTGTAAGCATCCGGTCGGCCTCGGGTGATAGCTTCGACATCGTTTCGGTCGAACGCGGAGGGCTCCTGCTCGGGACGGTGGACTACGCAACCGCATTTCAGACAATCCACCCCGGCGCTGTGTACCTGCATATGGGTGATTCGTATGTGGTAACCCGCCTGGACATCGAGGAACGCGTAGCCTATGTCGAGCGGACCGATGTAGACTACTACACGACCCCTGGGAGCCGGACCGGGGTTACGATCGACCAAGAGATTGAGTCGCGCGTGCTGGGCGGTTCCGTAGCTACTTCGGATCACTGGCCTGACCAGAGAGCAGCCAAGGATTCCCCTGCTGTCCCGGAACGCAGCGAGGAAAAAGCCAGCACAAGGCTTGCGTTCGGCGAGGTCACCATATCAAACCGCGTCACCCACTACTGGCGAAAGCAGCTATTCACCGAAAAACCCCTGGGCACCGTTATGCTCGACCTGCCGGAAACGAAGCTCGCGACTCAGGCTGCCTGGATCATCCTGCCGAAAAGTCTCACCGATATTCTTCTCGGGCGCGGATTCGACTTGGCCGGGACGATTCACGCTACAGAGCACGTGACGATAGGTATCCTCCCGCTTTTCGCCATCTGCGACAGGAACGACATCGGCGGCGTTTCACATCCCGAGCACCCGGACACGGACAGGCTGGCTGCCATATTCGTCTACGACGGATACCCCGGAGGAGTCGGGCTTGCCCGTGCCGCCTACGACTCGATGGAAAGAATACTCGAGGCGGCACTGAGCACAGTTGAGAACTGCCGCTGTGAGGACGGCTGTCCGGGGTGTATACAATCGCCCAAGTGCGGCAGCAATAACCAGCCGCTGGACAAAGCAGGCGCGGCGTTTCTCTTGAGGGAGATGCTGAGGGAGTAGAAACCGCGCCGGGTAGGATGACGCAGTCGTCACCTGATGGGCGTAACGGCGAGCAATCCGACCGCCGCGATCATGAGCGCGAGCGTCCCCAAAACTCCGGCGTCGAGGGAGTAGTAACCTCCTGTCAGCCAAATCGGCCCGGAGACATCGCTCACCACAACTCCCTTATCATACTGTTTGCCGGAGTAAGGCAGCCCGAAGATCGGACCGGAGACCACGTTCCATCCGAAGTGCAAACCGATGGGGAGCCAGAGCGAACCGGTGAAATGGCGGCATACGGCAGCCAGAACCCCGAAGATAAAAGCATTGAACGCGTAGAGTATGGGCGTGCTCGGGTGCTTGACGAGGTGTGCGACAGCGAAGACTATAGAGGAAACCACGATAGCCGTCTCCGCCCCTGCCGCCTCTAACAGAAGGAAGAAGACGTAGCCGCGAAATATTATCTCCTCGAATACGGAAGCGGTGAGGAAATCGATAACGCCGCCGAGAAATAGCGGCAAGCAGGCAACGCAGTCCTCGGCCATCCTGGAACGCCTGACCTCTATGTAACCCATCAGGACCCCGGCGAGGAAAACGACAGTAACACAGCCCAGCGCTATCGCAGCCCCGTAAGCAACTCTGGTAAGCGAATCCCCGGTATAGGTCAGCCCAAGGGTAGAAATCGAGCGCCTGTCCACGTACCGGATAAAGACAGTTGTAATGCCGACCGCCGACCCGAGCGGAATGCACGCCGCCAGCCCACTCAGCACCGACCGACTCAACGTGGATACTTCCAGGGAGGATACGTGCTTGCTGAGCTGCCAGTACAGGCGGTGAGAAAACTCCAGAGCCAGGCCGACGCATATCATGTACGCGGCCAACTTGGTGCATGCCTCGAGAAGGGACATGTGACCCCGAACCCCAGATCGGCCGCCCCGCGCGGAACCGGCCGGTGTCGATCATAGAACTTGTTCCATAATCGAGCAACGACCGGCTACGCTTTTCCGTTGTGCAGCATACGGGGATATTACGATAAGGGCGAACTCGTCGTTCTCAGCGATTCGACGATCCTTAACTGACCTGGAAAATCGCCGAAAACGCGCCTGTCGCAACAGCCTGTAGGTAACTGTCAAACCACCCACGCCTTGAACAGGCGGTTTCTTGGCTTCATACTGTCCTCATTGCTGAGTGCAAGGAGGACGTGTGATGACGAAGCGAAGCTGCGGAGGCTGTGGC
>JBMFPI010000224.1:0-6046 GCA_049969195.1 Armatimonadota bacterium | reverse complement strand
CCTGCGAGAACGTGGCCGGCCGCCTGGCCAGAGAGATACAGCGTTCGCTCAGGTTCTTCGCTAGCCAGTACGCGGAGGGCAGCTACCTGGGTATGGTAGGCTCCGCTACAATCAGCGGCGGCGGGGCACTGTTGAAGGGCCTCGACGCCTGTCTGGAACAGCAGGGCGTTGAGATCAGCGGTATCGTTAACCCGTTTGCGGGATATTCGTTCGATGCGGAGCGCGGCCTTCAGCATATCGGCGACGCCGCCCCGCAGTTTGAAACCGCAATGGGCCTGGCTATCGCAGACTACTGGTCGGACCGGCCCGCTCAGGGGATGGAGATGGGCTTTGCAGCCTGAGGAATGAAACCGTTCAACCTGGCGCAAGACAAGATAGCCGAACGTGCCTATTGCAGGCAGCAGTTCGTACGGAGGCTCAAAACAATCGGTTTCCTGGTAGTGTTCGCCGTAGTAGCCGCCGCCGTGTCCTGGGGGTGTCGCATCTCGACGGCAGGCAAGGCCGCTCGGCTCCGGGCCGAGCTTGCAGGCGTGCAGGGACGGTGTGCGTTGCTCAAAAACGAGATCGCTGCGGTCAAAGCAAGGGCTGCCCAGCGGAAGTGGCAAAAACAGTTGGCCGGGGAGAGTAGGCGGTGGCTGGATATACTGGACGACCTACTGAGCCGCGTGCCGGACGATGTTTGGCTGAACCGCTTGGAAAGCTCGGAGTCGAAATCCAGCATCGCCATCCAGGGCCGCGCGGCTTCGTTCGCCTCGATCTCGCGGTTCATAGCGTCGATTCGCGCAAGTCCGGCATTCTCGGATGCGCGGCTTGTGAGCACGCAGACATCGAGTCCCCGCGCGTCTGAGGCCGACGGCACATACTCGCTTGGGGTCGAGTTCGCCCTCCAAGCAAAGCTCAAGACAACCGGGAGCCCGGCCGTGGCCCAGGCGGCCCCGGCCTCGACCGCCGTGCCTCCGGTGGAGGGATCGCCCTAAGATGCTGCCGCCCAGGATCTACAGCCGCGAGAACATCGTGCGCATAGGGTATGCACAGTGGGCCACTGTCGGGCTTGTGATGCTGATTTGCGGCTACCTGGCGGCCCGAAACCTGCTCGGCTTGCAGGCAGTTTGGACTGCGGAGCGGATGCTCAGAAACGCAAAGAGCCAAGCCTCGCAGCTGTCGCGCGAGTTGTCCATCCAGCAGCACATCGAGAAGAGGTTCCCGTCGCTCGGATCCGGCGGAGTCGACACCATGGCGGTGCGATTGGCCGACTGGGCCGCCGAGCGGAAGATACGAGTTGAGTCTTTCGTGCCGGAGGGGTCTCCGTCAGCGACTGAGATCACCATAGACGGCCTGAAGCTCGGGATCTGGAACTCGAACAGGGTACGGGTGAAAGGGCACGGCAGTTACACCGAGCTGATGAGCTTTCTTGACGAGCTGCGCAACCCGCCTCTGCCGGTCCGCCTGGACTCCTTCGCGCTGCAGTCCGTGAGCGCCGACGGCGGGTCGGCAATAAGTTTCGATCTGGTCCTCACTGTCTACGAAAGGAAAACTGACGGTGCCGGGTGATGGCGCTGATAAAGGTCGATCCAAGTCAGACTAAACCGGCCGCGGCGCTGATCGGCGTGCTGGTTGTGGTTTGTGGGATTACGGTTGTGCGCCTGAAGCCGCAGGCGGTCGCACAGGCCCCCGCGCGCACACAGGCGCAGCCTGCCGAGGTGACGCCGGCCGGTCCGCCATGCGACGGGCTTCGCCCTCCGGAGAGAGCACGCAACCCGTTCGATAAGCCCCGCGCTTCTGAGGCTGTGGTGCAGCGTGCAGGGTGCGACGCGGGAGCGGGCGGTCTTGACACCCGTTTGGCTGCAGCGCGGACGGGTATTGCGCCGCTTCCGCTGCCGCAACTGCGGGACGGGATGCGAACGACGTTTGCAGACATCGAGCCTGTCCGGCCCGTTTCCCCGCCGGCGACCGGTGTTGCACAGAGCCCGCAACCGAACACAGGCCGAAATGATCGCGACACCAACCAAACCAGGTCCTCGTACGTACTACTTGCGACCGTGCGCGGCGCCGGGGGATTTAGCGGCGTGATCAGGTCCGCTGAGTCCGGCCCAACATTGGTTGAAGTCGGTGATAAGGTGGACGGATGTTACACAGTTATAGCTCTGAACGCGGACCGTGCCGTGCTGACGGATGGGAGGGAGACGATTGTCGCTGAGAGAGCGCACTGAGAACCAAACGCAGCGTACAGAGCGGGATATCCGCGCCGGGCGGCAGCTTTTTGCCTATGGTGAAAGGCAAGCCATAAGGCAACTGCGGCGCGAGGCCGTGTTTCTCGCAGTGTGGCTGGCGCTCGCGGTTTCGTGCGAGTGCGCTGAGCAGATGCCGACCCAAAGCCCGCCGGCAAGTGCCCCACCACGTATTGCGGCTTCGGGAAAGCCCGACGTGTACGATGTCGACGTCAGCGGCGGCGACATTCGAACGGTCCTCGAACTGCTGGCTCGGCGGTCGTCGGCGAATATTGTGGTGAGCCCGGAGGTCGCGGGAGAGGTCACAGCGCACCTCAAGCAGATGCCTCTTGAGGCGATACTCCAGCAGCTTTGCGCCGCTCACGGCTTCGGATTCGAGAAAACCGGCGACACATACTTGATAACCGGCAGCAACAAGTCAGAGAAGCCACCCTCGGAGGCCGCGACAAAGGTGCCGGAGCCGTCGGAAGTCCTGGTCTGGCAGTGTCGACAAGCTAAGCCGTCGGATCTTGCGGCGCTGATTACCAGGCTCTTTCCTTCGATTTCGTGCGCAGAGGGGCCGAATTCGATCACACCTGCCCTGGATGCTGCGTCGTCGGGCCTGGGAACGGCCGGCGACGGTTCGGCCTCACCCTCCTCGGGCTCCACAGCAAGGTCCAACTCCTCCAGGATCGTCCTGATCGGCGCCCCGGCCGATATCGCGAGAGCAAGAGACGTGCTGGCAGGCCTGGACGTGCCGCGCAGACAGGTCGCCATAGACGTCGCGATTACGGAGATAAGTTCGTCCGGCACACGTGATCTGGGCATAGAGTGGACCTGGAGCGATATAGGGCTGACTGAAAGTAGCGTCTCCGGGATCGGCTTCGGCAAGTTCACCAAAGAGCCGATGACGATCACGGGCGCGCTCACAGCCCTGATCAAAGAGGGGAAGGCGGATCTGCTCGCACAGCCAAACGTTTCCGTCCTCGACGGCGAGTGCGCCGACATACTCATCGGAGATCGCGTCCTTTACCCAAAGCTTGTCGGCTACAACCAGATAGGCACGCCGATCTACGACAAGGCCGAGGAAAAGGTCGGCATATACCTGCAGATCTCCCCCAGGATCGCCGGAGAAGATGAGATCGTGCTGACGCTCTACCCGCAGGTGAGCCTGATTACGGGGTATCTAAGGACGCAGGCCGGCGACTATCCTCAGATCAGCACCCGCGAAGCCCGAACGACAGTCTCCGTCAAGAACGGCTCGACGCTCGCCATAGGCGGTTTGCTGCGCAGCAACGAGATTCTGAGCACGGCCAAGGTGCCTCTGCTTTCCGACCTGCCGCTCGTCGGGCAGCTCTTCAGGCATCAAAAGAGGACAAGGGACCGCACCGAGATAGTAATACTGCTCTCCCCCAGGATCGTAGAGGAGAAATGAGCCGATGCCGTCGGAAACCACTCTGACTTCTGTGTTCCTCAAAGAGGGACTCATAAGCCCGAAAGAGCTGGACGCGGCACTTGCGATGCGAACCGACGTCGCCGAGGACATCGGTGAGTTCCTGGTTCGTCTGGGGATGATCTCTGAGCGCGACCGGGTCCGCTGTGTCGGTATCCAGCACGGCATTCAGTTCGTAGAGCTTGCCAATCGTGAGCTTGACGTCGAAACCGCCAAACTGATCCCTCACTCGATGGCGCTGCGCTGCAAGGCCATACCGATTGAGCGCTCCGAGGACCTCTTGAAGGTCGCGATGGCTAACCCGCTAGACGTGCAGGCCGTCGATGACATTGCCAAGGCGACCGGCCTCGAGCCCCTCCCGATGATTGCGCCGGAAGAAGAGATACTCGAGGCCATCTTTCGCTGCTTTGGGGCGGCGGGGGACGTCAGCGACATAATCGTTGAGGCGATTAAAGACGCCGACGCGGAGGTCAAGGTCCGCGAGGAAGAGCCTGAGGAGGCAACGGCAAATGTCGCCGAACTCAAGGACCTGGCCGGGGGTGCGCCGGTAGTGCGCCTCGTGAACGCGATGATCGCCCGCGCTATAGCCGAGCGCGCAAGCGACATCCACATAGAGCCTGAGGCGGGGCGTGTCAGGGTGCGGCTGCGCATCGACGGCATTCTGCACGAGGTGATGACGATCCCGAAAGATCTCCAGTCGCCCGTGATATCCAGGATAAAGGTCATGGCCGGAATGGACGTAGCGGAGAGACGGGCCCCGCAGGACGGGCGTATCACTCTCATTGCCAGACCTCAAGAGTACGATTTCAGAATCTCTACCTATCCCGCCATACACGGAGAAAACGTAGTTATCCGGGTCCTCGAGAAGAGCGGTGCGCAGATAACCCTGGATAAGCTTGGTCTGCAGCCGGACGTAGCTGAGCAGTTCGCGCGGATGGTTCAGTCGCCCTACGGGATGATCCTGACCTGCGGGCCGACCGGCGCCGGCAAGACCACCACGTTGTACGCCGCGCTCAACATGATCAATAGCGTTCAGCGCAACATCATCACAATCGAGGACCCCGTCGAGTACCAGCTTCCAGGCGTTGTGCAAGCGAACGTCAACCGCAAGGCGGGGCTTACGTTCGCAACCGGCCTGCGGACAATCGTGCGGCAGGACCCGGACGTGATCCTGGTCGGCGAGATCCGGGACGCCGAGACCGCCGAGATCGCGGTGGAAGCCGCGTTGACGGGCCACCTGGTGCTGTCCACACTTCACGCCAACGATTCGGCCGGAGCGGCCGCAAGGCTAATAGATATGCAGGTGGAACCGTTTCTGGTGGCATCGTCGATTGTGGGTCTGCTTTCGCAGAGGCTGGTCAGAACGGTCTGCACGCGGTGTGCTACGCCTTTCGTTGCAGAAGACGAACTGCTCGAGCAGCTAAACCTGGGCGTCACCTCGCGCGACCTGGCCGGCGCGATGAAAGGCGCGGGCTGCGAACAGTGCGCGCGCACCGGCTACAAGGGCCGCACGGGCATTTACGAGCTTCTAAAGATGGACGACGATATCCGCGCTGCCATAATCGCTCGCCATTCCGCCGCCGCGATTCGACAGGTAGCCATCAGCAAAGGGATGCGTACGCTCCGCCAGGACGCGCTCGATAAGGTTAAGGCCGGCTTGACAACTATTGAGGAAGTCTTGCGCGTGACTACGGAATAACTGATACGGACCGCGTCACCGGCGAGCACAAGCCGCAGCCGGAATGCGTGAGCTGCCCTGCAGCCTGTGACGCGTCAACTGCCATGCCGATCTACGCCTACACCGCAGTGTCCGCCAACGGATCTCTCAAGGAAGCCACGATCGAAGCGGCGTCCGAGGATCAGGCTCGCCTTCTGCTTCAGAGCCGGGGACAACGGGTCATGCGGCTCAGGCAGGCCGACACAGCCCCGCCGGTCGGCTCCGCCGAGTCCAGAAAGCTCAGGGGCAAGCGTCCCCCGGCCGATGAGGTCGCGGGCATGGTCAGACAGATGAGCATTCTGGTAAGAGCCGGGGTGCCCCTTGTGGAAAGCCTGCATGGGCTTGCCGACCAAGCGCGATCGCAGACTTTGCGCGCGTGCCTTGTACAGATGGCCGGCGACGTCAGCCAGGGAACAGCTCTGAGCGACGCATTCTCGCGCCACCCGGTGGTGTTTCCGCAGCTTGCCGTCGAAATGGCCCGCGTAGCCGAGGCGGGCGGCAACCTAGCGGAGTCACTCGAGAGGCTTGCCGATCACATGGAGACGAGCGCCGAGATTATGCGCAAGATCAGATCGGCACTGGCATATCCGATAGTGGTGATGGGCATATCGGTCGTCACCGTGGTCGTGATGGTAGCGTTCATTCTTCCTCGCTTTATGAAGCTTTTCG
>JBMFPI010000223.1:0-6067 GCA_049969195.1 Armatimonadota bacterium | reverse complement strand
CGAGAGCAACTGCGTGTTTTTGGTTCTTGGAGAAGATATGGTACTGCAAAGGGTTTCCAAGTTCCTCGTCTGCCTGGTGTTGGCAGCGATCACAGATGCCCCTCATGGGTGTGCGGCCCAAGATTCAGCAAAGCAAGAGCTGACGGCGGCGGTGGAGGCCGTAAGGCCGGCACTTGTCCGGATACACACGGTCTCCGCCGACTACCGTCAGGGCCGAGAGGTCAAAACGGAATCATACGGCAGCGGCGTGATCATATCGCCCGAAGGCTACACTGTTACCAACCATCACGTAGCGATGGAAGCGGAGCATATTGTGTGCACGCTGGCCGACAAGCGCGAGGTCGATGCAAAGCTAGTCGGCACGGATCCATTGGCGGATATTGCGGTCATCAAATTGACCTCTCCCGACGGCAAGCCTTTTCCGTTCGCATCGTTCGGTGATTCGTCTAAGCTCGAGGTCGGAGATCGCGTTTTCGCTATGGGGTGTCCCTACTCGCTCTCGCAATCGGTAACTATGGGAATGATCAGCAACACGGAGATGATCCTGCCGGGCGACACATTTCGCGATGACTTTACCCTCGAGGGCGAAGACGTCGGCTCGATCGTGCGATGGATCGGTCACGACGCATTGATCAAGCCCGGCAGCTCGGGAGGTCCGCTGGTTGATCGGGACGGCAGGATTGTCGGAATCAACGAAATCAGCTTCGGACTCTCAGGCGCGATTCCGAGCAACCTCGCGAAGGAGGTCACCGACCAACTCATCAAAAACGGCAAGGTGACCCGCAGTTGGCTGGGGATCGAGGTTCAGCCGCTGCTGGAATCATCAGGGCTGGAGAAAGGCGTACTTGTAAGCGGTGTTCTCGAAGGCGGTCCGGGATACAAAGCGGGCCTGAAGTCGGGAGATGTGATACTGGCCATCGCCGGGCACGAGGCCGTGGCCCGCTTTCGCGAGGACGTGCCCCTGTTCAATCAATTTGTAGCGGATCTGCCGATCGGCAAACCGGTAGAGGCGAAAATCCTGCGCGGCGGCACCGAAATGACGGTAACCATAACGCCCGCCGAGCGGCCCAGGGCTATGGAAAAACAGCACGAACTCAAGGGTTGGGGAATCTGCGCGTCCAACATCACTTACCTGATGCAGAAGGAAATGCGCCTCGACTCGCAGGACGGAGTAGTCGTCACGAGCGTGCTGCCCAGCGGGCCGTCAGGTTCCGCGAAGCCGGCGCTGCAGGAAAACGACGTCATCGTGCAGGTCGGCGACGACCTCATCAAAGATATCACCGGGCTGAGAGCCGTCACCAGGAAGCTCACGGAGGGGCGCAAAGAACCGAATCCGGTTCTGGTCCAGTTCGTCAGGGGCGAGAAGCACCTTGCGACGGTCGTCAAGGTGGGCAAGCAGGAGCCGACCAAACCCGGAGCCGAGATCAGCAAGGCGTGGCTGCCGATTGAGTCGCAGGTGTTGACCCGGGAGCTCGCTGAAGGGCTCGGCGTCCCGAAGCAGACCGGCGTGCGCGTCACGCGCGTTTATGAGGGATCGAGTGCGGCAAAAGCAGGCATCAAAGTCGGCGATCTCATTGTCAAGCTGGATGGCGAGGAGATACCGGCGGAACAGGAAGGCGACGAGGATGTGCTGCCCGCTCTGATTCGGCAGTATGATATCGGCGCAAAGGTCAAACTGGGCATTATTCGCGACGGGAAGCCGCGGACCGTCGAGGTCGCACTTGAGACCTCGCCTAGGCCCGCGCAGGATTACCAGAAATACCAAGACGACAACTTCGAGTTCGCCGCGCGGGATATTGCGTTCTCTGACCGAGCCGAGGGAAACGTTGACAAGAACGTCACCGGCGCGTATGTTGAGTCCGTTTCAGAGGGTAGCTGGGCTTCGCTCGGAGGTCTGAGATCGGGTGATGTGATAACGCAGATCGACGGGACCCGAATATCAGGCCTCGACGCCCTCAGGCGCGCGATGGCAGACATCGCAAAGAGAAAGCCGAATGCCGTGGTCTTTCAGGTTCGACGCGGCATTCACACGCTGTATATTGAAGTCGAACCGGTCTGGAAGGAATAGGAATTGGAGGTTGGGACAATGCGGCTGAGAGCGGCCGGTGCGTTATTCGTTCTGGTGCTGACTGCAGGGTTGGGTGCCGCGTGCACGGCGGACGCCGGCGAGGAGGCAAGGAAGGTCATCGAAGCAAACAAGGAGGCCGTTGTCACGGTCCAGGTCGTGCTGGAAACAAAGATGCCCTACGCAGGAGAGAGCGAGAAGGAAGAAAAGAAGGTCTCAGCCACGGGAACCGTTGTGGATCCGTCAGGGCTTGTCGTGGCAGAACTGAGCCAGGTCGACCCCTCCGCCATTATGTCTCAGATGGAGGGCGAGACAGGGAATTATCAGGTGAATATCGTGGACGCAAAGATCAGAACAGAGGACGGGACCGAGATACCGGCTGACGTCGTCCTCCGCGACCGCGACCTAGACCTCGTCTTCCTGCGGCCCAAGAAGGCCCTGGAGACACCGATGAAGTTTGTAGACCTGTCCCAAGGCGCACAGCCCCAGGCAATGGACGAAGTCGTAGTGCTCTGGCGCCTTGGCCAGGTGGCGAACCGGGTGCTGGCAGGAGACGTCATCCGCGTGCAGGCGGTCGTAACGAAGCCGCGGCTCAGCTATGCCATGAACGCCCCCAGTTTGGGCTGTCCCGTGTTTTCACTGGACGGCAGGCCTGTCGGTACGGTGGTTCTGAGGGTTTCGCGGGGCGCACGGGACAGCGGCTTTTTCGGGGGTGGAAACGAGATCGCCACGATGATTCTCCCGTGTTCGACCGTGCTGAAGGCCGCCCAACAGGCCAAGCAGGCGGAACCGGAAAAGCCGGCGGCCGAATCAGCGCCAAAAAACGACTCCAAACCGTCGTCTAAGCCGCCTGCCAAGTCGCCTGCGAAGCCGACCCCCAGGGCCAAGTGAAAGGTATAGACCTGCGCTTTGGGCAGGAAAACCGGTCCATAGGGTCCGGTGGTCTGAAATTGCGGTCAGGAGACAGTTCAGTTCTGCCGGGATCACGTCGTGCTGATCTTGCGTCAGCGTCGCCGAAAGGACGGATCCCGAATCAAGTTCAGAATGACGGCGTCTGGAACGTTCGCACCCGCAAGACTGAGCTGATACGCGTTTAGGACTGCATTAACTCGAGCAGCTTCTTGATTCTCGGCGCCGCGTTTTTCACCAGCACGTTCACACCGTCGCGGCCCTTCTTGGGAGAAGCGTTGGTTCGCGGGTCGAGCCCGTTTATACCCTCGACACTCCTGTCGAGCTCGCCGTCCTGAGGCAGGCGCGTAAGGTCGACAAGCTCCGGCCGCAACCACATCATGTAGGAAGTTTCGAAGCAGGCCGCGTGCTCCCGAGGAAAGCCTTCCTCGGCCGTCGGCTCGTAGTCTGGAAATGCCCAGGCGCAAGAGTCGGAGTGGTTCTCGTTGAAGTCGTCCACGACCTCTTTGATAGCCTCCTGGTGCTGATTTCCGTAGTGGCCCATCAGGATCACGATTACCTTGAACCCCTCATCAGCGAGCTGCTCAAGATATTCGCTGGCGAGCAGTTCGACACACTCCCTGGAGAACTCTAGGGTGCAGTCGAAGCCGGCATGCGGCTTCATGGTCTTATGGCCGCAGTATACGGGCGGGAACACGACTCCGCCGGCCTCCGCGCACAGTGCCAGGCACTGACCGTGAGCCTTTAGAGTGTCCAGACCAAGGGGGTTGTGTCTGCCGTGCCATTCGTGTGCGCCCCAGGGTATGTAGGCGATGGGCGCGGCATCTCTTGCCCGCTTGCAGTCATCTGGTCTCATTTCCTCGTATCTCATCTCCAGCCTCCTGACTGCTATCTGACGAGCCGCGATTAACTGACTCTCAGTGACCCGCCGGTGATGCGTCTGTCCGGAATCCGGTTAGGCACATTTCCAAGAACCGTCCTGCAGGACTGCTGCGATTGTGTTCGTTGCGGGCGAAACAAAATCCTCAAGGACTCGCCGCTTGATTTCTATAAGACACCATATGCGGGCGCGCGCATTTGAAGTATGGATTCTCAACTTACGGATTTGCGCGCGGTAAGATCAAGGCTGTTGCGATAGGCCCGTTTTGGGCGATTCTCCCGCTGAGTTAAGAAGCTTCGAACCGCGGGAAACGCCGGGTATGCCTTCTATCGCAACAACCTCAGATCTCGATGGCTATCGAGTTCAGGAAGGATGACGCATTAGACGATGAAGCTGAGCAGGTTGGAAGTACTCTCTCAAGATGAGATCAAACAAATTCATGAGGCAACGCTGGACATCCTCGCTAACTGCGGCGTGAAAGTGCTCAACCGGAAAACCCTCGACTTTCTGTCCTCCAAAGGCCTGAGGGTAGACCAGTCCCGGCAGACCGTATTCTTCACGACGGCGTCCGTCGAGGACGCCCTAGCAAAGATACCCCGGACGTTCGATGTGTTTGACCGGGAGGGCAGGTTTGCCTTCACGCTCGGCGACGGCACGCCGCGTGTAGCGGCCGGCCATAATGCGGTCTTCTGGGTGGACACTGATACAGGGAAGACGCGGCCATCTACGGTGGCTGATGTTGAGCTTTTTGCCAGCATCTGTGACAAGATTGTACATATCGACGTCTTGGGCATTCCCGTTATGCCGCAGGATGTGCCGGAGCCCAGGGCTACGCTTATTTACGCTGTTAAGGCTTGTATAGAAAACTCCGTCAAGCCTATATACTTCTCCACCGACAAACCCGACGTAAACCGCGCCTGCATCGAGCTGCTCAGAGCGGCATACAGAGGCGACATGAAAGAGCAGGTCTACGGCATCGGTCAGCTCTCGCCGACAAGCCCTCTGTTCTGGGAGGAGGGTGTGTGCGAGGCACTGGAGGACACGGTGAGGATGGGGGTGCCGCTTGCTATTCTGCCCGAGCCTAACGCCGGAGTATCAGCTCCTTACACGCTCGCCGGGCTGCTTACGGTGAATAACGCAGAGTGCCTGTCCGGTTTCGTCATAAGCCAACTGATCCAGCCCGGAGCAAAGGTCATCTATGCAAACTCGTGGACCACGACCGATATGCGCACCGGCGCAGCCCTGGTCGGGTCTATCGAGACTACGATTTGTCGCATCGCCGGGGCGCAACTGGCACGCTTCTACAATGTGCCGAGCCACACCACTGCTCCAAACTCGGACAACCACGCCCACGACGAGCAGAACTCCTGGGAGAAAACTTTCAGCCAGTTTTGTTCCATCGCGGCCGGCAACGACCTGATTGTAAACTGCGGTATGTTCGCAACCGGCATGACGTGCAGCCACGAACAACTTATCATGGACGAGGAAATCTCAGCCATGTGCAGGCGGCTGGTCCAGGGCATACGAGTGAACCGGGACACCATCGCCGCAGATCTGATCATACAAGTAGGCCCTCAAGGCGAGGGATATCTGACTGCTGACCACACTTTCGAGCATCTGCGCACCGACGAGTACTACGTGCCGCGGCTTGCAGTGCGCGGGCCGAGGGCCTCGTGGGAAGCCGGCGGAGGAAAGGACACGTACGAGATCGCGAAAGATTGGGTGCGCAAACTCGCGGCAGAACCTGTTCCGAGCCTGGATCAGGAGCGCCAGGCACGCCTCGACGAGATTGTCAGATCGTTTGGAAAGTAGGTGGGCAATGCGTCTTGGAGGCCCTGTATTCGAAGCGTACGACGATCCGGACTGCTGGGCACGGGCAGTTCGTGCGCTCGGCTATTCGGCTGCATACTGCCCCATAAAAAGCACGGCGTCGGAGGAAACCGCGGCAAGTTTCGTCGCGGCAGCGGCCGAGCATGACGTAGTTATTGCGGAGGTAGCTGCCTGGTGCAATCCTCTCAGCCCGAACGAATCAGAGCGCAAAGCGGCGGTCGAGTTCTGCAAGCGGCAGCTCGATTTTGCCGAACGCATCGGGGCAAGTTGCTGCGTTGGTGTTTCCGGCTCGCGAGGTGAGAAGTGGGAGCCTGTCCCAGCCGTAGTGGAAAGTTGGCTGGTGGCTCGTCTATTCTATGCCGCTTTGCCCTCCTGGTCAATAT
>JBMFPI010000222.1:0-6091 GCA_049969195.1 Armatimonadota bacterium | reverse complement strand
GCCGCGCAGCCTATGTTCCCAGCCCCGACGAGCAGCAGGTTCTCAACCTGCCCGGCCTTTCCATCAGCAGGGTGTCCAGAGAGGTGACCGTCGGCGATCAGAAGATCGACCTCACCCCGAAGGAGTTCGACCTTCTCTGGTATCTGGCCTCCAACCGCAACAGGGTCTTCACTCGCGAGCAGCTCCTCGAACAGGTGTGGGCCTACCGGGAGTTCTACGGCGACGAGAGAACCGTCGATCAGCACATCAAGCGCTTGCGCCGGAAGATCGAGATCGAAGGCAGCCCGTGCCGCATCACAACGATCTGGGGCGTTGGCTACAAGTTCGAGATCAGAGAGCCTGCTACAGTTCTATAGCGCTCAGCCGATTGCCGATTGCTGCCGGAAGCAGCGTCTCTGGGGGCGCACGTAAGTGCGCCCCTTGCTCGTATTCCAGCCCTATTTTCCAACCCCGCCAGGCGAGCGTGCTGCCCGGCTGCGCAGGCCTCAATTCAGCCTCTACGCGGGATATGGGCTGATTATCTGGAAGTGTCCTCCTGAACACAGCGAAGGATTCTTGTCCCACAGCGCAACACTCCCTCTCCCTTTACGGAAGAGGCCGGGCGGGAGAGTAGCATATGCTTCGGCAATTGCCGAAACCGCCGGGTTTTCGTTCCCTCGCAACACTCCCGCGAGCCTGCTCTCGGCGCCCTTCCTGAAGCGCAGAAACAGCTGCCCCGCAAGACGGCGGTTCCGGGGTTGCGCGGTGTGCACCAGATGCTGAACCTGGTTCAGCATCCAGGCGTCGCAGGGATTGATCCTGGATCAACTTTTAGGATGACGGGCTTTCCAGACGTTTGCGCCCGCTAGACTGGACTGATACTTTCCGTTCCGCCTCTTGACGCCGCAAAAGGCCCGGCATAGAATTGCGTCAATGGCGCGGCCAGTTGGTAGGCCGCGCAATCCTATCTCGGCAGGTGGATCTTGTACGTGCGACGCTTTCTCGCGGTTTTGGGGCGCGGACGGCTCTGTTGCGCCCTAGGACTATGTGCGCTTGTGAGCGGTTCGGTAGGCGCGGACCATCCCTCGACGCAATATGCTAACATCGCTCCGCTGCCGGGCGCCGGGATCGCATTCGACCCGAGAGGCGAGCCCGACGGGTTCGGCGCGGTTCAGGCTAACATCCCGATCGCTTACACTCCCGGCGCGGGACAGTCAAGCCTGGGCATTTACGGCGGCAGCCACATCGGCGAGTTTAGCCCGAAGCTTCCGAATGGATCAGGTAGTTTCAGCGCTGGATTCGGCACGAGCCTCAGGGTCTACTTTTCCGCGATGCAGGTAAGCAGTCTGCTCTTCGAAGACAGCAAGGCTCTGAGCGTTCAGGTTCAGCTCGCCGAGGAAACCGCAAAAACGCCCGCCCTGGCGCTAGGCTGCCAGGACTTGCTGAACAAGGAGAAGCAGACGGGGGCATCGCGAGCGTGGTACTTCGTAGCGACCAGGTCGGTGGTCCTGTCCGATCGCAACCTGTACGTCACGGTCGGATACGGCGGCGGGCGGTTCCTCCACCGCCCTTTCGCAGGCGTTTCAGTTCCGCTGAGCGGCAGTCTGAACGCGGCTGTCGAGTATGATGGATTTCAGGTCAACGAGGCGCTCGCCTGGCGGCCCGGTGGGCGCTTCGGGGCAGTTACCATACTGGCAGGCTACAACAACCGGTGCGGCGCGCTTCTCGGCGCCGGCGCGACAGGCCGAATCCCGACCGCCCTCCAGCTCGCAATTGGCGCGGTCCTGATCGCGAGTAAGGAGTAACCCGGCTCTAGCCGCGAATGTCGGTTTCGGCGTGTGTGAGGTCGTTGCGATAGAACGCAAACCCGGCGTTTTCGTCGATTCGAGGCTCCTGGGCTAGGCGGGAGAATCGCCGCAAACGCGCCTATCTAACAGCCTGTATCCGTAATCAGAACCTCGTCAGTATGAATACGCTGCTCAGCATGTCGGATAGAACCTTCGTCACGGACCCCCACTGCTCCCACTTCTTCGCAATGTCGATGAGCCCGGTTGTCGGCACCACGATCGTGTCGCCCGGCTCCACGCTGCGGACCTGGTCCCTGGGCAGCGCGTCGCCGTTCGAGCGGACCACTATGACATTCTTCTTCGCGGCATCCTGAGCAAATCCGCCTGACCTGCGTATGTAGTAGTCAACGCTTTTCCCCGGGCCTGCGGCGAAATCGTGAGGATGCAGCACGGCTCCGATCACCCGGACAGTGTTCGTCGTGCGTGGTATGAATACCTGGTCGCCCTGCCGCAGCGGGATGTTGTCCGCGGAGTCGGGATTGTCGAAAGCATTTTTGAGATCGATTGAAACACGGGCGCTGTTGGCCAAGGCAGCGAGTTCGAACCTGCCTGCGAACCCGGAAGTGGTGTCACTTGTGGACTCGGCTATCTGTGGCCCGAGCGCGCTCGCGGGAACAGCCTGCGCAGGCTGACCGGACGGAACGGCGGCGCCTACGGATGCGCGCGCACTGGCACCGGCCGAGCTGCGTGTAACTGTCGCGCCGGTGAGTTGACCCGCTTGCACGGTTTTCTCCAAGGCTTCCGGCCCGGGCAGAGTCTGCTGCTCCGGCGAGGTGACTTCTTTCTCGAGCTTCTCCTCGGCTACAACGCGGACCGGCTTTGCCAGGGCTTCCCCCGCCGGCTGCACGGCCTGAATCGTCTCTGCCGGGAGTGGAACCCCTAGTTTCGCAAGCTGGGTAAGAAACTGCTTGTCGGCGAAGGCGCGTGTCTTTTTGAGTATCAGGTCAACGTCACGTTCCTGTTGACTGTTCTCGAAGCTCTCCTTTTGCCGCAGGAACAGCGTTCCCCTGGGGTCGGCGTCCTTTGTAAGCCCGCCGGCTCGCTTTATCACATCTATCAGACGCTCGTTGCGGCCGTTCAGGGCGTAGGGTCCTGGGCGGGCAACTTCCCCGGTAACAAAAACAATCTCCGGCGCGCGCAGTGAAGGATTCTTTGCGGGAATCGTCACCACGTCGCGGTCTTCCAGAAGGAGGTCTTCGGGACCTCCGGCGACAAGAGAGGCCACATTCGGGACTTTGAATATCTTACTCTCGCCGCCGCCGGTCTGGCGGGCGACCTCAGCCTGTTCGGATGCCTCCGGCAGTAGGCCACCGGCCGCAAAGAGCAGGTCGCTGACGCGCATGTTTTTCGACCTCACGTAAACACCCGGTCTCTGCACGGCACCCTCGATGCGCACGACGCGGCTGGCCCACCGAACGTCCGAGTATTCGCGAACTGTTAGCTCGTCGCGGTCGGCCAGCTTTAAGTTAGCCGTCGGGTCCCCGGACATCGCCCGTTCGAGGGCGATCTGTATCAGTTCCGTTGAGCCGTCAGACGCGTGGCGGATGAGGTCAGCCCTCTCGAGGTACGCTTCGGGCATCAGTCCCCCGGCCGCGGCAATCGCGTCGCTGACGCGCATGCCGTCCGTTCTCTTGTAAGTCCCGGGCCTCGCGACCGCCCCCAGGATCGTGACGACGCGGGGCCGAAATACCACCTGGTCGGGCTGGTATATGAAGACCTGATCCAGTTTCTGGAGCTCCAGGTTGTGTGCGGGATCTCCCGCGAGCGCCTGCTCAAGGTCAAGCGTGAGAATCTCGATGCCCTTCAGCGGGTCCGTACGCAAGATATCCGCTCTGCGGAGGTAGACCTCCTGTTTCGGATCGAGACCCTGGGCAAGCTTGATCAGGTCGCCCACCCTCATGCCTTGGGTGAACCCGTAAAGTCCCGGTGCTGACACCGGCCCGGTTATGCTCACCTGATTGGTCCTGTCAGGCCTGACGGACATCACGGTCACGATGTCTCCCGGCTTAAGCAGAAACCCTGACTTGCCCTCGCCGACGGTTATGGGCTCGTTCAGGAGCACGCGGCACTCGTTGTTTTCCACGCGCTCTACCTGAACGGTGTGTAGTCCAGTGGCTTTGATTCCGCCGGCCATTTTCAGGGCGTCGCCCAGTGTGATCGGAAAATCGGGTTCATAACGTGCAGGTCTGACCACGTCCCCTTCGACGGCGATAGTGGGGCCTACTGGGGGAACGAACACCAGGTCTCCGTCCTCGAGCGGCAGGTCCTGGTCTTTGTTGCCTTTCAGGACAAACTCGTACAGGTCCACAATGCGCTTCGGCTGGCCGACGCGCGTCAGCTCAACCCTGCGGAAAGTTCCCGATTTCGTGGGGCCACCGGCCTGATAGAGGGCGCTCATAACAGTCGGCATCCCGGACAGTACGTAAGCGCCGGGGCGCGCTACGTCGCCAGCTACCTGGACGAGCATTGTTGCCATAGATTCGACCGCGACACCTACGCGAAGCTGTTTGAAGCGCGGGTGGATTGCAGCCACGATTGCCTGCTGCAATTGCTCGCATGTTTTCTGGGCAGCTCGCAGGGTGCCAGCTCCGGGGACGTAGATGTTGCCGGAGGTGTCTATAGTCCGCTGGTATTCAGTCTCTTGCCCCAAACTCGATAGCACTGTAATCCGGAGCTTGTCTCCGACCCGCAGCCTGTAGTGCGGCGGCGCGGGCCGCTGTTCTACCATTGGAACGGCAGGCGCGCTGGTGAAGAAGTCCATCCCGAATACGGTCCAGGTCCCCCCCCAGCGGCGCTTGGCTGTCTCCAGAGACAGCTCCAGTTCGATGAGCCGGTCGCTGAGGTTACTGCGCTGCAGGTCCACAAGGGGCGAAAGGCCGGTGGGCACCATTGTGTCGAGCTGCTTGATAAGCAGCGCTATGTCGCGCTCAGCTCGTTCGACGTCCGAGCGGGGCGGAGACTCGGCCAGCTTGCGCATCTGCGCGACTCGTTTTTCGAGACTGGCGAGCGCTTGAGAAATTCCCAATAGTTGGTTCTGCAGCGCCTCCTCCGCCTTTCGGACCTGCTCAGCCTGGGTGGCCTGAGGCATAGCGCCGGAAATCCGGCTGGTTCCGCCAGGGGCTCCCGTGCCGGTTTCGGCAGCCTGGTTGGCCTGGGGCACGTTCGAAGGCTGTGCCGATACGCCGTATGCGTCGTTCGGTGCGGGGGAAACACCTGCAGGAGCTGCCGATGAAACGCCTGCAAGAACGGTAAGAATCAGGAGGCCAGATGCAAAAATTCTCATTGCCGATCAACCACCAATCGCTATCCGTTTACATGCTTCCGAACGGGCGCGAACGCGCTGATGGCGAGCGCAGTGAGGAAAAACGCCAGTGCGCCGCCCATGGCCGTGTTGACCATTGTGCGGGGTGATACCTCGCGAGTAATGGGCCGCGCCCTGTCGATGATCTGATAGTCACCATCTTCACCCTGTTGGGTGATCCGCTGGAGCTGGTACTGCTCCGTCAGCACCTCGAATGTCTTGCTCAGCACGTCTAACCTGCGCTTGAGCCGGCCGTATTCGGTGGCCACCTCCGGCAGCCGTGTCAGCTGTTGCTGCAGGTCGGCTCGCTCTGCTAACACTACGCTGCGGCTCGACTCAAGAGCCTTCTTCTGGACCTCGTAGTCCACAAGCGACTCAAGCTCGCCGGCGTTGGCGAGCCGACTCGAGAGGTTTTCCAACTCGACGTCCAGCGCCAGAAGGCGGCCGTCGAGTTCGCTCAATCTCTGAATCAGGGCACGGGCCTGTTCGTCCACCAGCGCAACGTTGTTCTTCTCCTGAAAACGACGCATGTCATCTTCGGCCTTGCGCAGGTCGCGCATTGTCTCCTTCAGCCTAGCCGAGATAAACTCGACTTTGCGTCGGGAGGTTGTTATCACCATACGGTCGAGACAGTCCAGCATAGTGTTTACGATGCGTGCCGAAAGGTAAGGACTCCTGGATTTGGCGACTATTTCGACCGTGCCGTCGCGCTTTTCCTTTACCACCACCCGCCGCTTGAGCCGGCGTGTAGCCTCTTCGATATCGGGTTTGCCGTGGTTGCAGAATTCGGGTCGGCTGGTCAGTTTCAGCCGGTCGATTACCTTGTGCATCATGGTGTCGCTCTGCAGCAGAGCGGCATAGTAGCTTGAGGGAGCGGCCGACAAACTGTTGACCGCTATCGGCAGTGCGTTGAGGATCGACGCAGCGGTGCTCGATTGCCTCGCATAGATGGCCGCACGGGACT
>JBMFPI010000221.1:0-6145 GCA_049969195.1 Armatimonadota bacterium | reverse complement strand
CGTTCAGCTGGTTCTGCACCGACACCGGCAGCTCGTGCATGCGCCCGCTGACGACGATGCGCACCCCCTCTTTCTTCATCTCTTCTAGCTCGGCGCGGGCAGCGAAACGGATGAGTCTCATAAGCCCGGAGACTTCGCTTTTCGGCCTGCGCCAGTTTTCGGATGAAAACGTGTAGGCAGTGAGCGCCTTCACGTCGAGCTCGGCCGCTGCGATGACGATGCTTTTGAGCGTCTTGTAGCCCTGCCGGTGGCCTTCGAGACGCGGCAATCCCCTGCGGCGCGCCCAGCGTCCGTTGCCGTCCATGATGATGGCAATGTGGCGCGGTATCCGCTCCGGATCAAGACCTTGCGCTTTCAAATCCTACCCCCGGCTGACGTGGAAGACAGCCATTTCGCAGTACGAGGCCGTTGCGATAGAAAGCAAGCCAAGCGTTTTCGCCGATTCGACGCTCCTCAACTGAGCACGAAAATCGCCGAAAACGTGTCTATCGCAACAGCCTCCGACGGAAATTATTCAAGACAGCAACAGATGAGAGTCCTCTAGTGCGGGTCTGCACTTACTGCCGATAACCGTTTCGCTCCGGCCGTGGGCGCGACACTGAACTCGGTCCAATCAGGGTGCCCAGCCGTCCGCGGTGATCGTTCTGACCCACGGCCTCGTCACCCCTGGCGAAGCGAAGAATCGCGAGTCGGGTAGAGATCTTTCGCTGCGCACGAGATGACTTTGCGCTCAGGGTTCGATACCCGGCTGGCCGACAAATGCGCTGACCCGGATCTGGGCTTGCCAGCACACGTCAGCCGTCCGTCAGACCTCCCTCAATTCCGCCTCCTTCGCCTGGGTCAGTCGGTCGATCTCAGCGATGTACCGGTCGGTAAGCTTTTGGACTTTCTCCTGTTCTTCCCTGAGGTCATCCTCGGTTATCTCGGATCTTTTCTGCTGGGCCTTGAGGTGCTCGTTTGCGTCACGCCGAATGTTACGGATGGCGACCCTGTGATCCTCGGCCTTCTTATGGAGCTGCTTGATCAGTTCTTTCCGCCGCTCTTCCGTGAGAGGCGGCACGTTCAATCGGATCACGTTGCCGTCGCTCATCGGCGTAAGGCCGACGTCCGACGCCTGAATGGCCTTGAGAATCGCATTGATAGCTGTCTTGTCCCAGGGGGTTACGAGAAGCTGCCTGGGCTCGGGAACGGATATGCCAGCGAGCTGAACCAGAGGAGTAGCGGTACCGTAATAGTCCACCTTGATGTTCTCCAGGATCATAGGATTCGCTCGGCCGGTGCGGATTGTGGCGTAGTCATGGCCGGCGGTCTCGACCGCCTTCTGCATGCGTCTTTCGGCATCCTCGACGATGTCTACGGTCAACCCTCGTCCCTCCATTGAAATCGTCGCGAGCGCGGCGGGAATGATTCTTAAAAGGCCGGGTCTTGACGCCGCACCCGGGACTGAGTAGTCCGGGCTGTTGCGATAGGCGCGTTTTCGGCGATTCTCCCGCCTAATTGAGAGGCGTCAAATCGCCGAAAACGTCGGGTTTGCGTTCTAACGCAACAGCCTCTAATCACGGCTCTGCCGTCACCAGCGTTCCGATTTGCTCACCCCGCGCCGCACGGGCGATATTGCCGCGCCTGGTGATATCGAACACAACTATGGGCAGGTTATTCTCCATACAAAGCGTGAACGCCGTAAGATCCATAATGCCCAGGTTCCGGTTTATCGCATCGCGATACGTCACGAAATCCAGTTTGACGGCGTCCTTGTCCTTATTCGGGTCGCTTGTGTAGACACCGTCTACGTTAGTCGCTTTCAGTACTGCTTCGGCGCGGATCTCCAGGGCGCGCAGAGCGGCTGCGGTATCGGTGGTAAAGAACGGATTACCGGTTCCAGCCGCCAGAATGACTATCCTGCCTGTCTCCAGGTGGCGCATAGCACGCCTGCGGATAAACGGCTCGGCCACCTCCGCCATTGCGATAGCCGTCTGGGCCCGGGTTTCCAGGCCAAGCTTTTCAAGTGCATCCTGCAGGGCCAGGGCATTTATTACGGTCGCCAGCATGCCCATGTAGTCGGCCGTTGCCCGATCCATGCCGCGCTCGGAGGCCGCCTCACCGCGTATGATGTTGCCTCCGCCGACGATAATAGCGACCTCCACACCGGACTCGACCGTCTCTTTGATGTCTTCCGCAATGGCCTGAACAGTGTCCGGGCAAATACCGAACCTCTCCCGACCGGCAAAAGCCTGCCCGGACAGTTTCAGCAAGACCCTCTTCCATCTGGGTTTGACCGCCTCAAGCGGGCTCACGCTGTGTCTCTCCCACCCGGTAGCGGACGAACCGAGCCACGCTTATTTTCTCACCCAGTTTCGCCACCACGCTGTTTATGAGGTCCTGGATGGTCTGGCCCTCATCCTTTATGAACGCCTGCTCCATCAGACAAACCCGAGAATAGAACTCTTTCATCTGGCCGTCCACGATGCGATCGATAACATGCTCGGGCTTGCCCTGTTTCATCGCCCACTGTCTGTAGACTTCACGCTCCCTGGCGATTACGTCTTCGGGCACGTCCTCCCGGCGCAGATAGTCTGGATTGCTCCAGGATATGTGCATTGCGAGATCCTTGGCTAGCTGTTGAAACTCATCGGTCTTGGCGACGAACGTAGTTTCGCAGTTCAGTTCGACCATTACACCGATCTGCGCGCCTGTATGGATGTAGCAGCCTATGACCCCTTCGGACGCCGTCCGGGACTCCCGCTTCTGCGCCACAGCTACGCCTCGCTCGCGAAGAAGCGTAATCGCCTTGTCGAAGTCGCCGTTCGCCTCGGTGAGGGCTTTCTTGCAGTCCATCATCCCGGCGCCGGTCTGTTCTCTGAGTTTCTTCACATCCTCGGCACTGATCGCCATTATTCTTCTTCCTCCGCGAGATCCTCTAGATCAGGTGAGTAATCCTCGTCCTCTTCCGCCAGGGGTTCCACTCGACCAACGGGGCCGACAGGGCCTTCGGCGTCGATGAATATTTCCTCCTCCAGCTCGTCTTCCGCGGCCGGCCCCTCTTCGGCCTCCTCGGCAACCTCCTCGGCCTCAATCTCCGCCGCTTCCTCCTCGACCTCGGCTTCTTCCTGCGGCGGCTTCACCTCGACGATCGCCTCGGCTATTTTGCTCGATATGAGCTTGATTGCGCGGATAGCGTCGTCGTTGCCGGGTATGACGTAGTCTACCTCGTCCGGGTCGCAGTTGGTATCTACTATGGCGACGACCGGGATTTCGAGTTTCCTGGCCTCTAGCAGCGCGATTCGCTCCTTCTTTAGGTCAACAATATATACGGCGCCGGGGAGCTTAGGCATATCTTTGATCCCGCCCAACACCTTTTCGAGCTTATCGCGTTCTTCCCGGAGCTTAGCGGCCTCTTTTTTCGTGAGCTGATCAAGGGTGCCGTCGGCTTCCATTTTCTCCAGCTCACGCAGCCGGGCAATGCGGGTCTGGATGGTACGGTGGTTGGTAAGCATCCCGCCCAGCCAGCGCTGGTTCACGTAGTACATCCCGCACTGCTTGGCCGCGGTCTCAACCGCTTCCTGTGCCTGTTTCTTGGTCCCGACAAACAGTATGCACTCGCCCGCCAGGACCGTGTCCTGAATGAACTTCCGGGCTTCTTCGAAAAGCTTCAGAGTCTGATGGAGGTCGATGATGTAGATACCGTTGCGGCCCCCATAGATGTAGCGTTTCATCTTGGGGTTCCAGCGGTGGGTGCGGTGACCGAAGTGGACTCCCGCCTCCAGCAGCTCCTTCATCGTAATTGACGCCAAAGTGAAATCCTCCTTGCAGGTTAGTTCTTCCCGCCCCGTCTACCCACAGCCACACCCCGAGAGCTTCGAGGCACCTGCGCCGTGGTCTGAGGCGGTGTGTAATCTAAAACCTCAAAATCATACCATATCCACCGAAAGGTCGTCAACGGAAACGGAACCGAGGAGATAGTCCAATTCAGCGGGAACTACGTCGTGCTGGGCTTACCTCAACACCCAGGCGCCGCAGGAATCGATCCTGAATCAAGTTCAGGTTGACGGGGTCTTGCCCGTTTGCGCCGGCAAGACTGAGCTGATACGGTATCACCCTCACCCCGACCCTCTCCCGTCAAGTGAGAGGGCGTAGCAAGAGGCACGAACACATCCAGTCCGGGCCAACATGCCCCGGAGACGAGAGAGTCAAATCGCCGAAAACGCCGGGCGTAAGTCCTATCGCGACGATCTCTATGTCAGCCTTTCGGAAACGCCGTGCGGGGCGGCCCCATTCTCGTCCTAACCCTACGCGGCATCATACTGAGCGCAGCTAGACGTCCCGACGCTGCCCAAAGATCGCCCGCGTCGTTCACAGACTGCCGTTTGTCCAGGACCGTTCTTTTCCGCCAGAACAGGCCTGCTAAATCAGGTCCTCTCGGTCAGCGCCGCAGCGGTCTCGGCGACGCCGTAAGCGTGCGGTCCGTAAAGCTTGCCCAAGTCGGGCTGTCTGGAAAGCACTTGCCACGCCTTCTCGAGCACGCGGCGATGACGGGGGTCGTTGAACAGATCGACAGCGTTTGCCATCGCCATCATCAGCACCCCGGCGCGTATGTGATGCGTGCTCTTTGGGCAGGCGTAGTAGAGCCAGTCCGAGCTCTCATCGTCCCAACGGTCTTCTATCAGATGGTCGACCTCCGTCCGGACAGGACCGAGAACGCGTTCATCTCCGGAGAGCCTGTAGTAACGGCATAGGGCATTGATGCGGATCGCGCTCAGGAAAGTGCCTTCGCCCTCGTGCTTCTGCGGCTCGCAGTCGCAGCTTCCATAGCCGGGCCTGCGCAACCAGCCTCCGTGGACGGGATCCTGCAGCGACAGCACTTCGTCAACGAGCATCCTGACCGCGTTCATATAACGCGGGTTCCAGTCCAACTCGTAGACCGCCAGCAGCGCCAAAATCGGCCAGCCGTACTCTCGCCCCTCACACCTCCGGCCTGCAAATGGAAACTCGCGATCTTCGACCAGCTTCGCTAGGTTGTCCCCGATCTTGACGAGAGTCTCGCGCAGCCACGGGTCATCAGTGAGGAAGTAGCAGTATGCCATACCCTGAGTGAACAGGTGGCTGATGTTGTAGGGGTCGAGGCACAAATAGATGTAGCCGCTCGGCTGTGCCTGGCACTCGCGATAGAGCCGGTCAATTACCTCGATTGTGTGAAAGCCGCCCACGTGCCCGACGCAGTGCGCGTGGACCATTCCAGGCCGGATCGGGTAATTGTCGGTGATGCCGCGGTTCGTGTAGTACCGGCAGACGTCATCGAGGAAGTAGCGTTTGAGGTCTTCGTTGACGTGATGAGTAGTGTCGACCTCGGCGGTGTGGCGGGCGGTGACGAACCCACGATGGAAGTATCTCGGATCGCCCGTGCGGGCGAACTCGATGAGCATCTGCCGCGCCACATCGTACTCGTTATTGGCCCAGTTGCACCTGCGTTCTCCGTGCCAGTCGCCCCAGTTCATCGCGCCGTAGTCGCGGGACTGGTCAGTTGTGTCCACGAACGACTGGAACGCTTTCGCGGCCCACTGATTATAATCGGCCTGAGCAGGTGCCTCAGCCGGGGCGATCAGGCCCCAGACTCCGGTCGATACTGAGCTGGTCGGGTTGGCAGCGGGGACCAGAGGACCATCAGCCAGCGCGGCCAGATCCGGGCCACAACCATCGAGATCGAGCCACACCTGCCATCTGCGTGCCTGGCCGGTTCTCAGACGGTAGCAGTCCCCCTCAAACAGGTAGTCATACTTGTACCAAGGTTCCGTGTGCGCGAACGCGCCCTCAGCAAACCCCGGCAGAAGCCCGATTCGGAGCGACGCGGGTGCTACCTCCAGACTCTTGGGCCACTGCCGCCAGAAATCCCTGAGCGCAACTGCGATCCGGCCGTTCCCGTCATCGATCTCTGCCCAACCGGGTGCCTTCCTGCCATTTGCCAATGCTGCATTCCCGGAGGCCTTGCCATCCTGAAAAGGCCCTTCGATCACGTAATTCTCATCATCCACCTGAAACAGCCTGCCGCGGGGCAGGTTGTCGTAAGTAGCGCGAAGGGTGTCCCCCGCGGGCGCGGCATTCTCCGCTCTATCGGTAATGACATGTTCTGCACCGCCCTCCCCACCGATAC
>JBMFPI010000220.1:0-6154 GCA_049969195.1 Armatimonadota bacterium | reverse complement strand
GTTATGTTCTCGAGAGTAAGCTCCAACACCGGCTCGTCGAACGTAATGGCGAAATCGATCGGCGACGCGTTGGTTTTGGGCGCGGGAGTCGTAATCGTACACACGGGTTTGTCGGTGTCCTGAATAACAACTCGCAGACACCAGCTCTGTATCGTCCCGCTCACCCCGTCGTGGTCGTCAACGACTTTCAGCAGCCACTGCCCTGTGATATTCTTGCCGTCGAAGGCGGACAGCTTGCCCAGGGGCTTGAACGACCCGGTAAACGGCGCGCGCGGTCCTCCTGCAATCGACTGGCTCGCTTCGTCATCGAGCACCGTGTCGATGAAGTTGGAGCCGTTGCCGCCAACGTGACTGAACAGCGGAACCGTCGTCCCGTCCGGACCGATAAGATACGCGGTCAGGTCACCAACGTAGTTGTGATAGATGGTCAGTCCGACGTTGACGTCGGTGATAGTGCCGGAGAACATGCTCAGGTCGAGCGGCGACACAGCGCCGTTGGGGTTGTTGTCCGGGATAGAGACCGGAGTGAGCTGACAACGCTCGTCGAAATAGACGACCGTGTTGTCGTTCGAGGTAGATGCAGAGTTGGGATTGCCGAGAGCGTCGATCACCGTCCCCTGCCGCACCGAAGCAGTTACCGTGCCCGGGACCGTCATTCCGCTCACCGCGATGTCATAAGTTGTGCCGTCGTTTGGCGGAAGCTCGGTCACGACCGCGGTCAGCACGGGCGAAAGCGTTATGGTGCCTACGTCGGGCGGAACGTCGGTATCCTTCTGGCATGTATAGGTTCCGGCCCCCCAGAACGCCGTGAATGAAGCGGTCTCCCCGGCCGGTATATTCAAGACCGTGACAGTCTCGCCCGCGGCGTTCTCGACTCTGAGTGCGAATGGGGCGGACCCGTCGTTGCGCCAGCGAACCGTGTCGCCGTGATTGGCCACTACGGTGTCCGGGTCGAAGGTCCCGTCCGGCCTGATGGATATCGGGGCGAGCACAATCGGATCTGAAGATGTGCCGAACAGCATCAGATCATCGGCGGCGAACCCGCTCACCGGCTCGCTGAATACGGCGGTGAAATGTATGGGCGAGTCCGGCGTCGAATCGCTCTGGCCGGCGGCCTGGTTCACAGTCACTGACGGACCGACGTTGTCGAACAGAACACTGTTGTCTTCGAAGGTAGCTTGATCGTTCGTGTTGCCAGCGGCATCCTGAACTACTCCCGCCGGGATATTGGCGATCACGGTTACGGGCGCGGTCTGCCCCGCGGGGATGGCTACCCCGTCTACCTCAACGATGTAGTTTTTCCCGCTTCCGGTGACGTTGACGGTGGCGCCGGAGAAATCGGCAGTACCGCTAAGGTTGATATCCGCCCCTGTGAAGCCGGTTACATCCTTGCTGAACTGCGCGGCAAACTTGATAGGAAGCCTGTTGGTCGGGTCCGGCTGATCCGACTTGCGGTTGATCGTGCAGGTAACGCTAGTAGCATCGTACGTCACGACGTTATCCGTAGACGTAGACGCCGTGTTCGGGTTGATCGCAACGCCGGAGGAAGGTTCGCAGTCGGAGGCCGCACCTGCCGGGATTGTGCAGGTTACCGTGCCTTTGGTCTGCATCCCACTTACGGCCACATTATAGATCTTGTAGTGCCCGAACGCGTCGGCAGGCTCAACAGGCGTTACCTTAACGTCCAGCGTAGACCTTCCGTACAGTCCAATGAAGCTGGCGGTGCCGTCCACAATTACATCGGTTGCGGTACCGAACCCGACAACCGGTTCGGAGAAAACCGCGGTGAAGTTGATAGTCGAACTGTTGGTCGGGTCGGGCTGGTCGGCAGCCTGATTGATGGTGCAAGTTGGCGGGATACCATCCCACCAGACGGTGTTGTCGGCGCTGATGGAAGCGACGTTGGTATTGCCGGCGGCGTCCGTTGCCACCCCGGCCGGTATCATCGGGATAAGCGTTCCTGCGGAGGTCATACCGCTGATTTCAACCAGATAGTGCGAGCCCCGACCTTTTACAACCACGCTCTTGGAACCACCCGCGCTGCCGCCGACCGCGACATCGCTGCTGGTAAACCCGACGACAGGTTCACTGAACACGACCGTGAAACGAACTATCGACGCGTTTGTCGGATCCCGTTGTATGTACTCTCGATCGATCGTGACGCTCGGTCTGGTGCGGTCGACAACCACGCTCGCGGTGTTGGACGCCTGATTCTCCAGCGCTCCGGCACGGGCAGCTCCGGATGGGACGCTGACGCTGACGAGGCCATCGCCGGCGGGCGTCACGAGAAGCTGATAGGTCGTGCCGTTCATCGGCGCGATCTCTGTAAGCGCGGTTGCAGTTCCGCCGGACACATTCACCCTGCCCGCGGTCAATCCGGTGACGGCACTTGAGAACGTTATCCTGAATGTCAGCGGCGAGGCGTTGGTCGGGCTGGAGTCCAGAGAATCGACGGCGCACGTAGGCCCGGTCGCGCGGAAAACGTATTTAAGCTTGTCCGAAGCGGTGTTGGTTCTGTCGAAGTAGCTGATATGAGCATTGCCGGACGAATCGAGAGCAAGCGAGCAGTACCAGCCGACATTGTAAGTCGAAATGCCGTCTTCGGAGACTCCGTCGTCCAGAACTGAGATCGTCCAGACAGGGTTGAGTGGATCAGACGCCTCGGCAAACTTAAGGTCGAGCGCGCTTGCCGTCGCGTCAAAGTAAGCAATTCTGGGCGCGCCCGTGTTCGGATCCAGCGCAAGCGAGCAGTAGCGTCCGACGTCGTTCGTGGAATCGACAGTGCTGATATTCCAGTCGCTGCCTGTCCAGGCCGCATACTTGAGGTCCAGTGCACCGGTAGTGGCGTCGTAATAGCTGATCCTGGGCAGGCGGGTAACCGGGTCAAGAGCTAGGGAGCTGTACGTTCCAACGTCACCCACACTGTCCACAGTGGATATCTGCCAGTTTGCCCCATCCCAGGAAGCGTACTTCAAGTCCTTGTTGGTGGCGTCATAGTAGCTGATCCTGGGGTAGCCGCTGGTGGGATCGACGGCCAGCGAGGCGTATTGTCCGACGTCCGCCGAAGAATCCACTATCGAACAGGTCCAGCTAGTCCCATCATAGGAGGCGTACTTGAGTCTCTTGCCGTGAGCATCATAGTAGGCAATGCGTGGAAGACCGTTAAAGAGCGCAAGGGAAGTGTACTCACCCACTGCATCCGTCGGACCAGAGGCTCCGTCAACCGTCTCGATACGCCACGCCCCGCTTCTCCACACGGCATACTTAAGGTCGGTGTTCGTCTTATCGTAATAACTGATATGCGGGTTGCCGCTCGCGTCGATCTTGAGAGAGGCATAGTAGCCAACGTCGGCGCCGGGCGAGCCGGGAGCGGCGCCGTCCACGATTTCCTTCGACCATGATTTTCCACCCCAAACAGCGTAGTTCAGGCGGCTCGCTAGCGGATCGGGGGATAGACAGTAAGCAATACGTGGGTTTCCGCTTCCGTCGACAGCTATTGAGGAACACGCCGCGTAGACCTGCGGACCTCCCAGATCATCGACTACCTCTGACCAGTATGAGTTGGTGCAATCGACCGTGAGGACGTAGCTGAGCCTGTTGCTTGCAGCGTCCTGCGCCATGATAGTTATGCAGTTTCGGCCGGGTTTCAGGTATATGCCCTCAGCCATCCAGGCGTAGGTAACGCCGCTTGACCTCAGCCCAACATCAAACGTCGCGCTCGGGCCGGCGGCCTGCGCGAGATTTGTGCCGTCCGTTGCGGTGCCGGCGCGGATGGAGATACCGAGCGTGCCGTATCCCGTGATTCCCGAAATGGTCACCGTGCGTGTAGAATTACCGGTTCCTGAGACGGAGACCGTACCGTTCGCTGTCCCGGTCCTGTTAAGAATAATGTCGGCGGGACTGAGTGTGATAGCTGTAGCGCCCCTATAAGTGACTGTGTAGCTGACCGGTCCGCCCGTAGTTGTGAGCGCTGCAGACGGCGGCGATATGGCTACGCTGGGTGTTGCCGGTGTGCCCACCGAAAAGGTGGCGCAGGGTCCGGAGGGGAGTGCCCTAACGCCGTTATTGGACGTAGCCGTGCCCGCGCGGATGGATATGCCTATCGTGCCGGTCCCGGAGATGTCGGACAGCGTAATGGTCCGGCTGGTCCCGCTACCGGTGACGGCAATGGTTCCGGCGGTAGCCGTGCCGGTGGTGTTCAGCGAGATGTCGGACTCCGACAGCGTGATCCTGCCCGGGGGCGCTCCGGAGTACGTGACAGTATACGTAACGGGCTCCCCGCCGGGTGTTGTGTTGACCGACGGACCCGTAACGGACATCTTGATTGGGGAAAGAAGACAAGTGCCGCTGCCCCCGCGGTCGCTCGTCCAGGTCACGGACGTAATGCCGACGTCATCATGAGCACTTCCGGCGATGTCTATCCTGGGGTAGGCTGTCGTGTAAGTCCCCGAGTATTGCGGCGGTTGCGGAAGGCCGCTTGGAGTCGTCACAGTGAGCCGGTCCGGCAAGGTGCCGTCGTAGTTAACGACGTTCCGCGAGCATGACTCTTGAGGCCAGCTAGCCTGGTTGGGATCTTTCACTGCGCGAGCGGCGCCGACGGGGCACTCGACCTGCACCTTCCCCGAGTAGGTCATTCCGCTGACCCCAACGTAGTAAATAGACCCGCCTGAGCCTGGTTTTCCGGATCCCGTAACCACGGCAATCTTTTCGCCCCCGGCAGCCTCTCCGGGTGTCGTCGGACCAACGAGTACGTCGCCATAGCCGAAGCCCTCTACTGGTTTCGTCCACTCAAAGAGGAAATAGACCGTCGGGTAATTGACGTTCCCGGCGCCGTCAGCCATACTGCCGATTGAGTCCACGTTTGTAATCAGCAACCTCGGCGCTTCATTATACTCGGCGCACGCGTTCTCGTTAGATGCCTCGTTACCGTTCCCGTCCACGTCGAATACCTGATTAGCCGGTATCCAAATACAGCACTGGCAGTCGCGATACGGGGTGATATAAATGTCGTACGCCATATACAGGCCGTTCTCGTCCGGATCACCCACCGGAGATACTGAGGCGACCGGCACTGGTGGGTCCGGACAAAACCGCCCCGAAGGAAACTCCGCCGTGAATATGCTCTTCGGACCTTCCGGCTGATCCAGCCACTGCCACTCGCCTGTGACCGTCTTTACCTGAATGTTCGGGACGTCGAGCGGGGTTACCGCAGCGCTGAACGTAGCCCTGAACTTAAGCGACCCGGGCCCCTTTAGGGGATCGGAAGTCTGAACACCGCCCACGAATGTGATTGTGCACGTCGGTCCCTGGGCCAGGGCAGAACCGGCCATTGCAAATGCCCAGATAGCGAGCAACAACGTAAGTACGCCCGGAAGACGCTGCTTGACGTTGGGGGACTTAATCATCAGAACATCTCCTGTCTCGCTGCCGCCGAAGACAACTCCGTCGCGCGCACGAGCGACCTCCACGCCGAAGCGCGCGAACGAGCTCTGGCTATGCGCACATTATCCATCGATTGCCCTTCTGGTGTCAATAGAGGACCTGCCGTCGTATCAGTTCAGTTCAGCGGGCTCAAACGCCCGTGACGCCTTCATCCTGAAGTCGATTCGCGATCCATCACTGCGGCGCCTGGATGCGGAAACAAGCTCAGCATAACGTGATTTCCACGAAACTGAGCTGCCTAATGCCGTCCAGGGTGTTACGGCAGGCGGTGTTTCCATCGATTCATCCCTCTGTTAGAGAAACCGCGCACATCCTGGAACGGTTACGCTGTGAACCACGGTGTACAGCCTCAGTTGCAGACGACAGCACAGGCGAAGCCGCACGTTATTTCGGCGCGCTTCGCTTCGGCTTTGCCCCCGCTGGCTGACCCTTTTGTGAGCACATCAGCGCTACTCGTTTAGAGTGCAATTGCGTCGGGATTGTTCCTCACACGCCGAGGCCCCGCGCCCCGGCCCACACCGATTTTCCCGCAGCGGTACTGACCCCCGGAACGTCGCGATGGGCGCGTTTTCGGCGACTCTCGTGGTTTAGTAGGACAATTCATCTATTTTCCCTGATTGTCTCGAGCATCGCCATAAGATTGCGCTCCGGCGTCTGACAGACGATCTGGTTCGAACAACCCACGATTATGCTTCCGAGCTCGCGCGCTGCC
>JBMFPI010000219.1:0-6169 GCA_049969195.1 Armatimonadota bacterium | reverse complement strand
CACGCACTCAGCAATGGAGACAGTATGAACCAGCAGCAAACACCTCGCAAGGTGCGGATGGTTTGACGGTTACCCCGCTCAGTCAACGAGCGTCGAATGGCCGCGATCCTCAGGGCTGCCGGCGTCGCCAATGATGATGCCGAGATCGCCGGATATTTCTATCTGGACCTGTCGGTTCGCTGACCTCGCCGGGAGTATGTCCATTATACCGAATCCGAGATCAACCAGCGGAATCGACCGGAAGCCGGATCCCCGGCTGCACTCAGCAACTACGTTCGGAACCCGTTCGAAGCCGCAATTCGGACATCGGGCCTGATCCGCTGATATGCTGCACAGCAGGCGAATGAACTCCTCGTCGGCCCCGCATCGCGTGCACCGGAGCCAGGTCACCATCTCGCACGGCAGCTCGATGGTGACGTCACTCCCAAGGTATTGTTCGGCAATGCTGGCTACGTCCGCAATGGTGGCTGACTTGCTCACCAGGTCGGTCTTTACAATCTCGGCAAATGTTGTGTGACTGAGGCAGTCGTGCTTGCGGGCGTATTCGATTGTGAAACAGTCGTAGGTCACTCCATCGAAGAAAAACCCTTTGCCTGCCAGGACTGGAGGCGGCGCCTGGGCCGCCGTAATCTGACCATCGGAGTCGGGCTCGGAATTATGCGGGCCGATGGAAGAGTGAATGAGTTTGATCGCTTCCTGTACCTGGATTCCGGCGATGACGGCAGACGTGGTGGGCGTCGTCGGTGTCCGACCCTGACGGTAGGCCTCACGGGCGAAAAAGCCGCAGGAATCGCGGACTGCCATAATCCTCTGGTCCTGCTCGCTGAGCGTGCACTCGTAGCAGGGACCGTCCGGAGGCACAAACACGCGCACGATTCCCTGGAACGCCTCGGTCGCGCCGTCAACCCAGGGAGTGCCGACCTTCCAACACGCGCGGTTCACCGCCAACCGAGCCTCCCGATTGTCCAGGCCTCCGATGACCACGTCGGCCCATCTGAAAAGGCCGAGCCCAACCTGCCAGGTAACGTCGGCGTTTAGATGGTAGAATCTGGAATCCGGATTGATCCTGCCTGCGGCCCTTGCGGCCGCAGCGGCTTTGGAACTCCCTTCGTCGTTCAAAGTGAAGAGCACGCTTCGCGATAGATTGGAGGCCTCGACCGTATCGAAATCTACGATCAGGACCGATCCCGTGCCCACGAGGGCCAGGTTCTTGACGATCTCGTTACCCAACGCGCCCGCGCCGACGACCATCACCTTGGACCGTCTCAGCAGTTCCTGATCCCACCACGGGAGCATCCGCAGCCGGGAATAGCGATCTTCCTGAATGTCGATGATCACGCGATTCATATGGTTCGCTCAGACGGCAGGAGTCTTGGGTCCTGGCTCGTTAACGGATGCTGCCTGCAGTAATCTCGGGCACTAACCGAAGCACGTCGCCGTCGTGCACGTCGCACTGGGCAAGAGTGAGGTTATCCAGCAAGTGGGGGCCTGTCGCCTTGTGGAGAAGCTTATAAGTGATCGGCACGCCGGCTGTATTTACCACCGGCAGATACAGGACCTCGACAAGCTTGTCGATGATCTTACCGACCGGGACATCGTCGGGGAGCGTCGCATCCTGTTCCTTGCTTCCCGTCGTGTCGACTATGATGACGTTGATCTTTGCCATACGTGCTCCTGCTTTATTATACCGCATGTGTGGCAAGCGGAAGGGCCGGTCTCGAAGGGCAGGTTATTGCGACCGAACGCAAACCCGGCGTTATCCGCGATTCGACGCTTCTTGACTGAGCCGGCGAGTCGCGGAGAACGGCCTGTCACAACAGTTCGATGGGAGATCGCTGCTCCTAGAGCGTGTAAAGGTCTGTTGGGTATGCATCTTTCTCTCGCTGGACGGGAGAGGGTGGGGGTGAGGGTGAAAAACCCTTCTGTCTGCTGCGTGAACTCAGGTCTGTGCAGGCTTGCCCAGTTTGCTACCAGAGCCGTTCCCGCAGCATAGAAAACGCGCCTATCGCCGAGACCTCCAGCCGAGCCTCCGTTGACACCGGGCGAGGGGGATGTTATACTCCTGTCGGGGCAGGCACTGCGCTGCCCCTTCGCCCTCACTCAGGGGATGGAGACCCAATATGCTCAAGGGCGTGGCACCCTCTAGCGGCGGTGATCTGCCGAGGGACCGGCATGCGATCGTCGTTGCGCTGTCCAATCTGTCAGAGACCCTCACGTCGGCAGAGTCGGATACGGCATTCGCCGCCGCTGCACAGACTGCCGGCGCGCTGCTGCGCGTGCCGCGTGTCATCATTCTTGTGGACTCCACGGGCGGCGGGCTCCGCGTGGGCGGTGTGTTCGGCGGGCCCGTCGACGAAGACCTCGCGGACGCAGCCAAAGAGGTAGCCCAGGAAGCGCTTGCCGCAAGCGCACCGCTTGTAGTTGCCAACACGGCCGCCGGCTCATCCAGCGGCTCGAAGAAGCTCGATAATTGCGGCATTGCCTCCGCAATCTGTGTGCCGATGAGGGTCGGTCAGGCCAGCGTCGGTGCGATTCTCGGCCTATCCGATGTCCTGAGAGCTTTCTCGCCTGGAGACATCGAGCTTCTGCACGTCGTGGCAAGTTATGCTGCGCTTGCCGCTGTAAGAACGAGCCCGGCATCGGAGTCGTCCGAGGCTCTTATTGCGAGGTGCGACGACCTCATACGCCTCGCTGACCGCAAGATTCAGGAACTCTCGCTTCTGAACCAGGTCAGCGATGCGATGAGCTCAACTCTGGACCTGGACACCCTGCTCGACATAGCCCTCGAACAGAGCCTGGCCGCCGTAGGAGCGGACGCAGGGTCGCTGATGCTTGTCGGCGAGGAGACGGGCAGATTGGAGATTGTAGCCGCGCGCGGGCTGCCACAGGAGCTGATCGAGTCTACGTCCCAGGAGATCGGCAAGAGCATCGCGGGGTGGGTCGCGGAACATGGCGAGAGCGTGCTTGTGACGGACGCTCACAAAGATGAACGCTTCGATATGCCCTTCTTTCGAGACAGCATTACGTCTTCGGCCTCGGTGCCGCTTAAGTCGAAGAACCAGATAATAGGCGTCCTGAACGTTAACACGGTGCGCTCCAGCCGCCAATTCGACGAGCGCGATCTGGAGCTGTTGCAAACCATAGCGAACCAGATGGCCGTCGCGATAGAAAACGCCAGGCTGTATGCCCGGGTCCGCAGACGCACCCAGCAGCTCGGAAGCCTGCTGGAAATATCCAAGACCGTTACTGCCAGCCTGGACCTGGAGGACC
Organism: Armatimonadota bacterium; assembly: GCA_049969195.1. GTDB lineage: Bacteria > Armatimonadota > UBA5829 > UBA5829 > UBA5829 > CALJES01. Next base: position 2,899 of record JBMFPI010000219.1, on the reverse strand, counting down.
GGCTCCGAAAACTTGGCAACGAGATCTGCAAGGTCTTCGAGCTCGATGTCTGCGTAATCATGCTGGTCGACGAACTGAGCGGCAGACTGCGATTCGGTTCCGGTTCAGGTTTGAAGACAAGACACAAATACGCTTACTACGATCTGGCCGCGCCCGTGGCCTGGAGGGTAGTAGAGACCGACAGAAGGCTGCTAGTGCGGGATGTGAACTCTTCTCCTCATCTAGCCAGCGAAATATCACGGCGGGAAGGCTTTAGGTCGGCAATCGGACTGCCTCTCAGGAACCATAGCAAGCTAGTAGCCGTTGCTGTCGGGTTCTCAAGGGAGCAGCGCCAGTTCGCGCCCTCGCATCGGGCTATCATGAAGCCGCTGTCTGAGCTGGCGGGGGTCGCGGTCCATAACGCGCGAGCCTATCAGCGGACGTACAGGATCGCGTCGATGCTGCAGCAGAAGTTGGTGCCCTCGAACATCCCCCAAATTGAAGGCCTCGATATAGGCCACAAGTATCTGCCGGCCCGGGAGGTCGGGGGCGATTACTACGATTTTATTTGCGTAGGACCTAGGTGCGTGGCGGTCGTTTTGTCGGATGTGGCGGGCAGCGACGTGGAGGCGGCCGAGCACACTACTATGGGCAAGCACGTCCTGCGTGCCTACGCCAAGGAGTGCGCATCCCCTGCCCGGGTTCTCGCCAAAACGAACGATCTGATATGCGAGAGCACGGCTGCGGAGGTGTTCATAAGCACTTTCTATGGGGTGGTAGACCTCGACCAGATGAAGATGCGGTATGCGAACGCCGGTTGCGAGCCCGCCATACTGTACAGAGCCTCCACCCGGGACACCCAGACCCTGAAGGCTGAGGGGATTCTTCTAGGCGTCAAGGCGGGTCTGCACTATGAGGAGTGCGAAGTCAGCCTGGAACCCGGTGATGTCCTGGTCGCATTTACGGACGGATTGACCGAGGCAGCCCAACAGGGAATGCGGCTCGGCACCGAGTCGGTTACGCAGATAATCAGACACTGCGCCAGGCTCAAAGCCCAGAAGATCGCAGATCGCATTTATGACAGGTTGATTGAGTTCACCCGCGGCCGGGTCAGCGACGACGTTGCGATGGTGGTGCTTAAGGTGCTGTGAATGCAGCGGTAGTCTGACCAGATGGCCGGTGGGGACATAGGGCTGTTGCGGTTGGACGCAAGTCCAGTGTGTTTCACTATTCCACGTTTCTCTATCAAGCACGAGAACTGTCGAAAACGTGCCTGTCGCAACGGCCTGTTGGAACATGGAAAGTTTGTTCGATGCGGCAAAGGAAATCCGGAAGCTCGTGAGGGGCCGCGTGGCCGAGAACGAGCCTATGGCGTTGCACACGACGCTGGGTGTGGGCGGGCCCGCGGACGTATTTGCCGAGGTGGAGACGCAGGAGGACCTTGCGGCACTCGTGAAATACGTTTCCCAGGCAAGGCTGCTGTGGATGGTGCTTGGAGATGGCACCAATTTGCTGGTTTCGGATCGCGGCGTGCGGGGCGTAGTTATCGCGCTAACTGGCGATTTCAAGAAGATCGATGCCCGTCCTCCGTTTATCGAAGCGGGTGCGGCGGCAAGAATGTCCGCGGTGGCTGATGCCGCGGCTGAGAACAACCTGGCCGGGCTGGAAGGAGTTGGGGTGGTCCCGGGTACACTCGGCGGTGCCATAGTCATGAATGCGGGGACCCATCGGGGGTACATCGCGGATATCGTGGAAAACGTGTCGGTGCTGACCCCCGACGGCAGCCAGCGCGTCCTAAGTCGCGAGGAATGTGGTTTCACTTACCGCGGGAGCCGATTCCAGTCGGACCGCTCGCTCATCGTTATCGGTGCGAAGCTGCGCTTGCGGCCCGGGGACCGATCGGAGATTCGGCGCTCTCTTGAGGAGATCAGACGACACAGGGCGCAGACCCAGCCGCAGGGCAGGAGTGCCGGCTGCTTTTTCAAGAACCCTCGCAGCGTGCTCCCCGGAGGCGATTGCGAGGGTGAGGTCTTGAGCGCGGGCCAGCTCATCGAATCAGCTGGCGGCAAGGGGCTGCGCCTGGGTCGGGCGGTAGTGAGCGAAATCCACGCGAACTTTATTATCAACGAGGGTGGGGCAACGGCATCCGATGTGCGCGCGCTCGCCGAGCGAGTGCGCGAGCTGGTTCGTGAAAGGCACGGCGTTGAGCTGGAATACGAGGTGAGGATCGTCGGCGAATGGCGGGAAGGCGGGGAAAACTGAGAGTCGCGGTGCTGATGGGCGGCGTGTCATCGGAGCGCGACGTTTCCCTTTCAACAGGCAGACAAATACTGGAATCACTTGACCGCGCAAGATACGATGTGATCGGCGTGGACACGGCACTTCTGCCGGGGGGGAATCGCCCTGTTCTGGAGGGGTCTGAGCAGGAGGTTCAGGCAGTCGCCGAAGCTAGGGATTCACTTTTGGGTTCGAGCGAGCTCCTTCCGCTCGAGCGCATCATATTCGCAGATCCCACCTCGAAACCGGATGTGGTAGTGATAGCTCTCCACGGCAAGTACGGCGAGGACGGTACGGTTCAGGGCATGCTTGACTTGCTCGGTATTCCTTATACGGGGTCCGGCGTTCTCGCCAGTGCGCTTGCAATGGACAAGTCGATGGCCAAGAAGGTAATGGCCGCCGACGGCATTCCGGTGCCGGAGTCGGTAGACTTCGTTTGCCGCGATTCGGAGTGGGATCGCGAGTCTGTCGCATCGCGCGTGGCGGCGCTGGGGTATCCGGTTATCGTCAAGCCTAGCCGCCAGGGATCAACTATCGGTATGACAAAGGTAGACATCCCCGCCGGGCTAAACAGATCAATCGAGCGGGCAGCCCGCTATAGGCGAGGAATGTCGAGGATTATGTTGAGTTCTTCGTAGAAGGC
>JBMFPI010000218.1:0-6177 GCA_049969195.1 Armatimonadota bacterium | reverse complement strand
GTAAGGCTCGAATATCCAAGGAGTGGGAATGTTCGGTCGTTTGTCGGCACGCATCGATCTGCCAAGCGCGCCATCTGCCCTGGCGCACGTCATCCACGCAGCAACTGACAAGCACGCAACCACGCACGATCTCGCAGCCGCGGTACTGACAGATCCATCCCTCACCGCGAAAGTCCTGAGGATAGCCAATTCGGCACAACATAGTGACGCGCAAGAAATCCAGACAGTCAGCGAGGCTATCGCAAGACTGGGAATATCCCCCGTGCGGAATCTGGCTGCCTCAGCCCCGGTGGTTGAAGCTGTGCTCCCCGGGCGCATGTTTCCGGGCTTCAGCTGGGAGTGTATGTGGACCCACTGTGTGATCTGCGGGTTCGCGGCAAAAGCGATATGGACCCACCTCGGATGGGAATCCCACAAAGAGGGAGAAAAAGCGTTCATCGCCGGATTGGTCCACGACATCGGCAAGCTCGTCCTGGCCAGAGCGCTGCCCAGGAAGTTCGCACGGGTCGTCGACGCCTGCCGGGAGCAAGGCTGCGACATGGTGCAGGCGGAAAGACAAATCCTATCCACAGACCACGCCCAAACCGGGGCCAAGCTGGCTCATGAGTGGAACTTGCCGGCCGAGCTTCGAGCCGCAATCGCGCACCATCACGATTTCAGCGTCGCGAGCAAGCATCCAGACCTCGCGGCCATCGTACACGCGGCTGACCTCGTCGCCAGGAAGATACAGGGCGATTGCGTTCTTGAATCGGAAACGCAGGTTGATCTTGAGCGGGTCGCGCGGCTGGTTGGAATCGAGGCTTATGATTTGGCCCGCATCGCAGCCGGCGTTCGCGATCGCTTCGAGCAGAACGGCAGCGCATTGGCCTGGTCAGAAAACTCGTGCCGCACCTACGTCGAGAGCCGCGCGGCAGGTTGAGCCGGGGGCTATCGTTCCAGTTCTTTCAGCTTGCGTTCCTCAGGGATTGTGATCTTGCGGCCGACCTGTAGGCTGGTGGGGTCACTTATTCCGTTATACCGCCCCAGAGCGGCGCCCAGGCTGCCATCACCGTAGGCTCGCCGGCAGATTTCCCAGAGCGTCTCGCCGTGTCGAATGATGTAATCGCCGCGCAACGGCCGACCGGGCTGCGCAAGCGACGACGGCGTCTGCGAGCCCCCCACGGGCTGCACAGGGCCTGAACCGGTGCGAGCCGAAACCTTCTCCCGAAGGGCATGTTCCGGAGGCGGCTTCATTTGCGGCAGACGTGAAGGAGCAAGGCCGGTATAAAGCGCCGCAGCGATCGCTGCGCCGACGCCGCCGACTGCTGCCACGGCTAATCGCCGCCTCACTTCCCTCCCGGCAACCGCCCGCGCCGGAGAGCCGACCAGAGTATAAGTGCGGCTTTCGGCTACTCGCCCATCCTTCCAGCAGAAGAAGCCCGCCTTGCCGCTGGACGGATCTAGCACGCAGGCAACCATGTCCGGGTGCGAAAAGAAATGTTCCTGGACAAACAGATCCATCTCTGAAAGAAACACGCCCCATCCCGGATGCGTGTGGAACCAGCCGAGGATCCGAAGCTCGGGATGCTCGGCATCCCGCAGATCCAGCATCGACTTCCACGCGTCGAAGGTGAGTGTGAAGCTGGATCGAGTTTCGACCGCGCCAAGTGCAGGGGCGATTGCCTGGATGTGGATGAATCGGGCCTTGCGTTCAACCTCGACGGCGCCGAGGAGTAGTCCGCCGCACTCTACAAGTCTGTCCCGGGACGCGAATCGCTCGATCTCTCGATGGGCGGCGGCGTCGATAGCAACTTCAGGGCGGAGATGCAGGTCGGCCTCTTCGACCAGGCTTCGTTCCTCCAGGATGCGGACTCGAGCAGGAGTTGCCTCGGCGGGCGCTTCATCCTGGTTATTCGGCGGGCTACTCTCCTCCGCACCTATCGTCAGCTCGGGAACCAGCCGCAGCTCCAACGGTTCAGCAACCCCTGCCCGGGCAAGCGAGGTATCGGGGTCCAGCGCCCCGCCCCGTTTGGGGACGAGCCCGTAGCCGATGCGTTCTTGCTGCGGTCCCGTAAGCGGAAACTGAATCAGCTCAGCGAACTGGACTGCAAGCTCAGACACGGGAACGCTGTCCGGCAAGACGCAGACAAACCCACGGCTATCGGTGGGGTCGGACACAACGGCAGCGGTCTCTCCCATCGCGCAGAGCCCTCCCAAACCTTATGATTACAGCAACCGCGCCCCGGTGTCAAGCGGCGGCCTCCGCAGGGTATCAGTCCAGTCTTGCGAGCGCAAACTCGCGGGAACCGTCATCCTGAACTTGATTCAGGGTCGATCCCTGCGGCAACCGGCTGCCGAAACAAGTTCGGTATGACCTGATCCCCGCGGAAATGAACTGTCTCTGAGCAGGCTCTTGGGATAGCTGCGCTTTCGGCGATTCCAGCCATTGGTTGAGGAGCGTCGAATCGCCGGAAATCCGGGGTTTGCGCTCTATGGTGACACCTCTTCGCAGACGCTTGCTGAAGATCCGCAATGCTGTTATACTCGGTGACCGGAACACCAGGAAACGATAATCCTTTGAGGTAGCAGAGGTCATTATGCGCAAGGCGGTATTCTGCGCGGCGATCTTGTCAATCGCCCTTCCGGCCCTGCACGCAGCCCAAGCCCAAGGTGATGAGATGCGCGACAGAGTTCCCGTTCTGGTGCCCACCTATGTCGGGGCGAATGCCCGATCGGGCGCAAGAATAAACGAGCAGGTCTGGTCAGTCGTCGAAACGGCGGATAGATTTCAACTGGTCGGCTTCAGAGGCGAAGCAACTCAGAAGACCGAAGTTCGAATGTGCTACGACCGCACGGCCCTCTACATCCGCTTCGATTGCTTCGAAGATCGAATGGATTCGCTGGTCGCAAGCCACACTCAAGACGGCGAAGCCGTCTGGCAGGACGACTCCGTCGAGGTCTGGCTCAGCCCGTACAGCGTCGCGGCCAGGTCCAAATGTCATCAGTTCGTGGTAAACGCGCTCGGCGCGAAAACGTACCTGCACGACGATTGGACACGAACGGCGAGCTGGCGCGCCGCGACTGCCAGGCTGCCTGACCGGTGGAGAGCTGAGATCACAATCCCGTATGAGGCCATCCGTCCTCTGGGACGCAATGAAGATTGCTGGCGGGTCAACTTCTGCCGCAACGAACGCCCGCACTCGGAGACGAGCAGCTGGTCCGGCGTGCAGCAGTGGTTCGCGACTTATTCCCGGTTTGGCAAGCTTGTCCCTCCGCAAGCACCGTTCCGGTTCAACACCTTCAGGGGCCAGCTCAGGGCGCTGACGCCTGAACCTGCTGGTCCGGTCGGACTCCAGAAAGCAACCGGGCCGTTCAAGAACATCGGGGGCGACGTAGGCATCATCATACCGCAGCCGCAGGAGATGCACCGCCGCGCGAGCAAGCAGCCTTTCCGAATCAGGCCAGACACGAAGATCGTGATCGACTCGGACGCAGGTGGAGTGGACCTCTGGGCCATAGACCTACTCAACGACGCTCTGGAGGAACTCGGCGGCCCCAGACTCGACACGCTCCATGCCCATGCAGTCTCCAAAGACCCCGCGCAGGCACAGAACCTGATTATCATAGGCGAGGCTGACCGCAACGAACTGCTACATGCCGTCTGCAAGGCCGACCTGATCAGGATGCCGCGTTCGAAGGTCGACAGCGCCTATGTGATCGACGTGCTGCCGGAGCGCGTAGTCGTATGGGGCAGGTCGCCTGTAGGCACCCGGTATGCCGTTCAGACACTGAAACAATTGATCGAGGTCGGCGAGAACGGTGCCCTCCGCGTACCCGCGGTCAATGTTCGCGACTTCCCGACGTTCGCTTTCAGGGGAGCCCATCTGCTCGCCGCGAGAGATGCCCTTCAATACATAGGCAAGCTCATAGAGCGCGTGCTTGCCCCGCTCAAGATAAACCACATCGTCCTGCAGACGGACAAGGTCGCCTGGAAGAGCCACCCGGAGGTCGTAGACCCCGACAACTTCATGACCCCCGAGGACGTTAGGAAGCTCATCGAGATCGCGCGTCGCCACCACATCAAGGTAACGCCGCTGGTGCAATCCCCGGGTCACCTCGAGTGGGCATTTCGGGACAGGAGGAACCTTGTGTTCGCTGAAGATCCGAAAGAGCCTTACTGTTATTGCATGTCGAACCCCAAGTCGTACGAGTTCATTTTCTCCATAATGGACGAGGCCATTGAAATCTTTGGGCACCCGGAGTATTTCCACGCGGGGCGCGACGAGTTCGACATGCGCGGTGAAATGCCTTATGACGAAGCGTGCAGAGCCATAGGTAAGGAACGCCTCTACATCCAGGATACCCTCAAGGTCTATGAACACCTGAAATCCAAGGGCTGTAAGATGATGATGTGGGGGGACGTACTCACAAAGGAGGGTTTTCGAGAGCTTGCGGACCAGCTTCCGAAAGATATCCTAATAAACGATTGGCGCTACGGACCAAGCCAGACCTACCCTAGCATCGACTTCTACAAGTCACTGGGTTTTCCGGTTATTGGCTGCACCTGGTACAACCCGCGGAACATAGCTCTGTTTTCAAAGTACGCTGCAAGCCGCGAGATAATGGGCATGATGCAGACCACGTGGACCGGATTCGCTCCGGAAGAGACGGTATTGAAGCAGTGGCCGGAACAAGCTTACGCATACGTGCTCTCCGCGGCCTGGTCGTGGAACCCCTACGCGTTCGACGTCGATACGATACCCTACAGGGCGGATGTCATATTCAAGCAGGCCTGGTCGGGCCGTCGCACCGACCGACGCGGCCGGTTTTTCGTTGTCAGCCTGGACCGGTACTGCAATATATCTCGAGTCGATTCCGGCCGGAAGATGGGCTGGCTGGGCATCGGACGCGGGTGCGACCTGCGGGACCTTCCTACGGGCCTTGTTTCCATCGACGGCGTGCCCTATCGTATACTGCCCGATTCTCTGGACACTCCGGCGGTTATAATGTTGGGTGGAAACGGCGTAGCCGAGGCTCTGCCGCGTCAGGTGCAGGGAATCCGGATCGCTGCCAAGGTAAAGTCGCTTCATTTCCTTCACGCTTGCGCCTACGGGGCTGAGAACAACGCCCACGTCGGCAGTTACCTGATCCGGTACAAGGACGGCACCATGGAAAAGATCGACCTTGTGGCGGACAAGAACATCTACACTTGGGATGACCAGGCGCCGGCTACGGCCTATCGATACGCGTGGAAAACTAGAGCGCGGGACGGTCGGACGATCGGCCTGGGCAGTCTGACCTGGGAGAACCCTCGTCCGGAGGTCGAGATCGCGTCTATGGACTTTGTGTCGACCTCTGATGAGGCCTGTCCGTTTCTGGTGGCGTTAACAGCAGAAACATAGCGAAGTTGCGCCCAGCCGGCCGCAGCGTAAACAGACAAAGCCTGATTGGATTCGCTTCTTCGCGCAGGTTTTGCCGACCGTGGTGCGTAACCTTATCTAACGGAGGAAGAAAACAGGTCTCCGGCTTCGACCAGTGGAGCGCACGAGGTTGCGAGTTCACTCTTGAAATACTGTAGTTCCAGGCCATTGTGATAGGCGCGTTCTATCGCAACGACCTCAGGGTTACGATGGAAGTTATCCCGGGCATAGACTTGATGGGCGGCAAGTCGGTCTGCCCCGTGCACATGTCGTTTGCGGACGTGACCTCTTTTTCTCACGACCCGGCAGAGGTAGCACGAGTGTGGGCGGATCAGGGCGCCCGCAGGTTGTACCTGGCCGACCGCGACGGCGCTATGATGGGCGCCCCACAGAACCTGCCTGCCGTTAGAGCCATAATCGAGGCCGCGGGAATCCCGGTTGATTGCGGTGGAGGGATCAGAACTCTCGATCACGCACTGCGCGTTCTCGACGCCGGGGTCGACCGTATAGTGGTCGGAACCACCGCCGCGCTGGAGGACCAGCTTGCCCGCGAAATATTCGGCGCCGTGGGCGACCGCACTATTGTGAGCGTCGCAAGCCTCAACGGATATGTTGCGGTCCGTGACTGGCAGGCCAGAACCGACGAGCGCGCCGAGGATTTCGCGAAGCGGATGGTCGACCTGGGCGCAAGGCGGATCGTGTTCACAGACGTCGCTCGCAAGGGCCTGCACGGCGGGGTCAACGTAGCCGCGGTGCGTCGCATGGCCAAGTCAGTCGG
>JBMFPI010000217.1:0-6247 GCA_049969195.1 Armatimonadota bacterium | reverse complement strand
AGCTGGCGGCAAACTTCTGTCAGCTCATCAAAAAACTGACCCCCGCGAACGTCGGCGACGATCGCTACGTCCTGTGGTTCGCGCGGCGGTGCCCAGAGCGCAACGGTCTCGGGAATCAGCCTCGGCGGCAAGTTGTCTATGCAGTAGAAGTCGAGGTCTTCGAACGTGTTGAACGCCATCGATTTCCCGGACCCCGACAGTCCCGTGAGGATTACAAGCTGCTTTTTCTTGCGGCTCAACTGCGCTCACCGATCGCCCGGCTTAAGACGCCGCCGACAACAGTAACCACTACCGACGCCAGCAGCGCGCTCCAGAAATCCATCTCTGCACCAGTCGCTCGTCCGGCGATCCAGAACAGGACCGCATTTACCACAAACCCGAACGCACCGAACGTCAGACACGTGATCGGCAGCGAGAACAGGCGGAGTACAGGCCCTATCAGCCCATTGACGATCGCAAGCGTCGGGACGAACACCACCACACGCCAGGGCGACGGCCATTCAAGAACCAGTCCGACCCGTCCGGCCACCCAGACTGCCGCTGCAACTGAGAGGATTCCCACTATCCAGTGCAGTATCCAGCGCCTGAACACTATATATTGATCCCTTCGATCTTCAGCAACTTCCTTTTCCAGTCGAGTCCTGACGAGAACCCGCCGATCCCACCGCCGGATGCGATCACGCGATGGCACGGTACTATTATCGGCGTTCTGTTTGCGGCCATGGCAGCCCCGACTGCCCGAGCGGCCCCCGGCGATCCGACTGCGCGCGCAAGCTCGCCGTAAGTGACCACCGTGCCGTACGGGATAGCTCTTGTTTCGCGAATCACCCTCGCATGAAACGGGCCGTAAGCGCTCAGGTCGACCTGTGCGCTGTCGAAGCTCACGCGTTCTCCCTGGAAGTAGAGCCGCAACTGGTTCGGCAGCTCGCCAAACGCGCCGACATCTTCGACGGTCCCCTCGTCCAATCCTGCCGCGATTTCGGCAAGTACTTCTTCGGGGGTGGGCCTCGGCATGGTCGAGCGCGTCAGCCTGCCGTCGCAGCAGGCCAGGGCAACGTATCCCGCAGCAGTCTCTACAACACAGTAGTATTCCATACCCGTGACCTCTTCATGGTAACAGGCTGTTGCAACAGGCGGGTTTTCGGCGATTCTTGCGCATCAGTTTAGTCTTGCGCGCGAATACCTGGCGCCTCGTCATCCTGAACTCGATTCAGGATCTATCCTTCCGCCGCCAGGGTGCTGAAATATGTCAAGCACGCCGTAATTCGCGCGGAACTGCACCGCCCCATTCTCCCGCCCGTTGAGGAGCGTCGAAGCACCGATCGCGCCTGGTTTGCTCTCTATCGTAAAGGCCTTATGGTAATGACGTGAGAATGAGACGCGCGTGGCTGCGGGTTTTCCGCAGCCACCGGGAGATCGAAAGGATGGAGAGATGATGATGAGAAAGTTCGGGCCGGTGCCGGGTTCGTCCCACTCTTGCGGCGTGCTGGCAGGTCACTAAGTCGCGATCGGACTCACCTGGTCCGGGGTCGACTTCGCGGGCAGGCAGTTTCGGGAAAAGTCTCCCCCGGCTGGTCTTGGATGGTCCTTGCAGGATACTCCGCCTCAGTTCCCTCAGACCACCCGTCCAGTCACCGGCTATAAGCATAATACCCTGCGCCTTATGCTTCGACAATCGGCTGTTGGCGGTATTTTTGCCTGCGCTTAGGTAGTATTGCCGGGTAGTGCGCAAGTAGTACCAGCTCATTGCGGTAGAACGCAAACCCGGCGTCTTCGGTCATTTGTTGCTCCTCAAGCGCGCAAGAGAGCTGCCGGGAACGCGCCTGTCGCGACAGCCTGAAGTACGTCGCCAGGGCTGGCGGGGACCGTTTGCGCCTGCTGTAAGACGGGTATCATCAACTCAGCCGGACAGAACTGGGGGATAGTCACCATGGCAGACCTTAGTACGACATTTATGGGCCTGGAGCTGAGCAGCCCCGTAATAGTCGGCGCGAGCTCGCTCTCGAAATGCGTTGAGAACATCGAGGCGGCAGAGGACGCGGGCGCGGGCGCAGTTGTGATTCACTCCCTGTTTCAGGAACAGATCGAGCAAGAGGTGTTGGAGCTGGACGAGGCTCTCGCGGTGGGATCCGAAAGGTTTGCTGAATCGATTACATACTTTCCCAGGTTGGAGCATGCCGGACCTCGCGAGCACTTGATGTGGGTAGGAAAAGCACGGAAGGCAGTTAGCCTGCCGCTCATCGGAAGCTTGAACGCTGCCTCCATCGGCAAGTGGGTCGAATACGCCCGCGGTCTCCAGGATGCCGGCTGCGACGCGCTTGAGATTAACCTCTATTCGGTGCAAACCGATCCGCACAGAGGCCCGGAAGACATCGAGAATGAATCGCTCGAGATCATCGCGGCGGTGACGGCCTCTGCTGGAGTACCCGTGGCCGTGAAGCTCAGCCCGTTCTACACGTCTATGGCGAACTTCGCCTACCGCGCGGTAGAGGCCGGCGCGGACGCGCTGGTGCTGTTCAACAGGTTCTACCAGCCGATGATCGATCCCGATACGGAAACGCTTCAGATAGGCCTCACCTTCAGCACTCCGGAGGAGATGCGCCTGCCGTTGCGCTGGATAGCGATCCTGTCGCCAGACCTGAAAGCGGACCTGGCAGCAAGCGCCGGCGTGCGCTCTGGGAAGGACGTTGCGGCCGGGTTGCTTGCTGGTGCAAAGGTTGCTCAGACAGCTTCTGCCCTTCTCATCAACGGAATCCAGCATGTCGCGACGATCAACAGGGAACTCTCGCAGTGGATGGATGCGCGCGGGTACAGGTCGATTGAGGCGTTCCGGGGCAAGCTGAGCCGGAACAATGTGCCGGACCCTTATGCGTTCGAACGCGCCCAGTACGTGAAACTGCTTCTGGAGGGCAACTGACGTCATACGGGCCGGGCATGTGCCCGGCCCGGTACATCATATCTGAGCTTCGCTGCAGGTTATCTGCGACGCCTGGCAATGCCGATTGCGGAAAGCCCTGAGAGCGCCAGCAGCAGGGTTGGGGCCTCCGGAACATCCGGCGGCGGGACCTCGTAGTGTCCAGAGAAGTCCGCGGCGATGATATCGTTGCCGCAGTCAGGTCGCCAGGATGCGCGAAAGGCGTATTGCTGAGGATTGATCTCAAGCGAGGACCAGGGCACGGTTACCTCGTAGGCGAAGACCGGGAACCCTTGCAGGGCGATGCCGGTGTCGAAGAAGTTCACTGCGGCAGAGCCGGGCATAGGCGCCCCGCTGTCCGCGCGGAAGAATGCGTAGGCGTTCTCGGAGTAGGGCGCGAGCGTGTGATTATCCACGTGATCCCACTGCGGGTTCTTCTTAACCATTCCCAGCGTCCCGGCGTCCCGTGCGCTTATGATGTCTGTCCCACCTTCCGCCTTGTGAACCTGATACCACGGCTGTGACGGGCCCGGATCGACCGTTCCCCAGTAAAGACCGCCCTGTCGCAGTCCGACGCCGTAGTTGATCGGGCCGACTTCGATCTTCAGATCGCCGGGGCCGAACCGCCGGTTGCCGTAGCCTATGTTGGTTGCCAGCACACCGGACTGGGGCATGCCGGTGACTATCAAGAAACGCGCATTGTTCAGCTCCGGCCGGAAGAACAACGCCATCGCATCGAACTGTCGGTGAATATCGTTGTAGCCCAGACCGGGGGAAGCAGGCGCGTTTGCGGCGCTCCAGACGCCGTTCACTTTGGTGTACTTGTAGCTGCCGACGGCGTACTGAATGTCGCCTGCTACGTTGTCAAACACGAGCTGATCCAAGCCGTCCCGTGTTTCCTTCCCGATAGTGATGCCGAAGCTGTTGCCAAAGGACGCGCCGGCGGTGAGCACCGTCAGCGCCAGCACTGCGCACAGCATTGACCTTTTTGCCATTATTGCCTCCTTATGCGAACGGCAGCGAGCCGTACTCGCAGGCACGTTGTTGCTACTGTATTCTCTCATCAGAAACACTGCCACAACAACTGCGTGAATTACCGGGATTGGCCTTTCTGGGGGCGGGCGGGCGAAAAACTGGTATCATTAACAGGGTCAAGAAACGACTACCCTTTAAAAGGAACTTGGCCGGCGAATGAGAAAATACTACCGAAGCCGTCGCTCGATCAGCGAGGTCCGAGATGGAGTGGAGCGTAATAGCTATATTCTACTTTGCCTGTTTCGCGCTGGGGTTCATCTTTGCGCTTCTGGGGGCCCTGTTCGGTGAGCTCGGCGGACACTTTCACGCCGGGTTGGGCGGGCAGGATGTTGACATCGGCGGGCAAGGGGTCGAGCTAGGTCACGACGTCGAGGGTGCCGGGTTCGATCAGGGCCTGGAGGCAGGGCACGATTTGGGCGGATCGGGCCACGAGATATTACATGGGGCGGCGGAGGCGCATCACGCCGTCGCCGGCGCAAACCCTCTCAATACCATCACGATAGCGACCTTTATGTCGTTCTTCGGGCTGGCGGGTTTGCTGTCGGTTTGGGTCCTTCACATGCCTGCGCTGTTGAGCTTAACATTCTCGGTGCCGATGGCCTTGATCATCGCTGCCGGCCAGTTTATGCTGTGGGTCAAAGTTTTCGTCAAGGCTCAGGCGTCCAGCGAAGCGACGCTCGCCGAAATTCTAGGCTGCGAGGCCGAAGTTTCTGCAAGCATCCCGGGCGACCGCGTCGGTCAGATCAACTACACAATCAGGGGCAGCCGTTTCACTGCTCCTGCCGTCTCAAGCGACGGGAGCGACATCGCGCGCGGCACACGCGTCGTGATCGTAAACGTCAGAGGCAATACCGTGGTCGTGAGGCCGGTTCGATAGGGTCGGCTGTTTCGATGAGCGCGGATCGCAATATGGGTTCGAAAGGGGTCTAGCACAATGGACAATATGCGGTTGGGAATGCTGCTCGGCGTGATAGTGGTGTTACTGTTCATCCTAATTTTGATGTGGATGGCGAGCCGCTATCGCAAGGTCGGGCCGAATCAGGCGCTTGTGATCTATGGCAAGAGGCACGGGTTTCGGGACGCGATTTCCGGCGAGAGAGGCGTCAGAGGCTTCCGGATCGTCAAAGGCGGCGGCGCGATCGTGCTACCGGTGATTGAGACTTACCAGGTCCTCTCGTTGGAGCTTATGACGCTGGATATCACGACCCCTGCGGTTTATACCGTCCAGGGCGTGCCGCTGCTGATCGAGGGCGTGGCTCAAATAAAGGTCAAAGGAGACGAAACCTCGATTATCACCGCGGCTGAACAGTTCCTCAACAAGAGCCAGCAGCAGATAGCCGACGTTGCGCTGCACACGCTGGAGGGCCACCTGCGCGCGATCATCGGCACGATGAACGTTGAGGAAATCGTCACGAACTGGGACCAGTTCGCGCAGCGGGTTCAGGAAGTGTCCGCGTCCGATCTCGCGAACATGGGCCTGCAGGTAGTTTCGTTCGTGATCAAGGACGTCAGGGACACGCAGGGCTACCTGGAGGCGTGGGGACGGCCACGCATTGCCCAGGTCAAGAGAGACGCTGTCATTGCCGAGGCCGAGGCTCAGCGGGACTCGACCGTAAAGAGCGCCGCCGCAAATCAGGTTGGGCAGGCCGCGAAGTACGAGGCAGATACCAAGATTGCCGAGGCCGATCGCGATTACAAGCTGAAAATCGCCGAGTTCAACGCAGCCGTGCAGCAGAAGACCGCCGAGGCCGACCTGGCCTACGACCTTCAGAAGTTCAAGACGCAGCAGCTTGTCAGGCAAGAGGAAGTGCAGGTCCAGGTTGTCGAGAAGCAAAAACAGATCGAGGTTCAGGAGCAGGAAATCCTGCGACGCGAGAAAGAGCTGATCGCGACCGTTCAGAAGCCTGCCGAGGCCGAACGTGCCAGGATTCAGCAACTTGCCGAGGCCGAGCAGTATCGCCTGCAGGCCACCGCTGCAGGCCAGGCCGAAGCGACGCGCACGGTCGGCGTCGCCGAAGCGGATGCCAACAGGGCAAGGGGGCTTGCCGAAGCCGAGGTTGTTCAGGCTAAAGGAATGGCCGAAGCGCTTGCAATGGCCAAAAAAGCCGAGGCGTGGCAAAAATATAACGAGGCCGCTATCTTGCAGATTGTGGTCGAGCATCTGCCGGAGCTCGCTCGTGCGGTTGCGGAGCCGCTCTCTAAGACCGAAAAGATCGTCGTCGTTGGCGGGGGAGGCGACGGCAGCGCGGGCGCGTCCAGGGTCACACAGGACGTAACCAACGTGATCGCTCAGCTTCC
>JBMFPI010000216.1:0-6268 GCA_049969195.1 Armatimonadota bacterium | reverse complement strand
TCGGTCACCTTCCAGGCAGCGGCTACGTTGAGGGCAAGCAGCAGAACCACCGCGGTGCTCGCGGAGCACTTGCCGCCGCGCGCTGCGCACGCGGCATCACGGATGTTCCACACCCAAACAAGTCCCGTTGCAGCCGCGAGCCACGGCATCCCCGCGCCGCATAGCACCGCCGCCTGCGCTGGGAGACCAAGAAACAGGACAATCCCGCGCTGCCACTCGCCGGCATACATCTGCCCGAGCCCCGGGACGATGGAGAGCACGCCGGCGATGACGGGGTTGCGCGGTGATTGGGCGCTCATGCTATCTCCACCTGAATGGCGTCTTCGCCGTAGATTTCTCTGAAGCGCGCATCGTCGATTTCATCGGGGCTGCCGTCGAAAACAAGCCGCCCGGCCTTAAGGCCGATTACCCGGTCGGCGTACCGGCGCGCAAGCGAAAGGAAGTGCAGGTTGCACAGAACGGTCATCCCGTCGCTCTTGTTCATCTGCTCGAGCAGGTCTAATACGGTATGCGCGGTCGCCGGGTCCAGGGACGCGACAGGCTCATCAGCCAGAATCAGCTCGGGCTTCTGCATCAGTGCCCTGGCAATCCCTACGCGCTGCTGCTGTCCGCCCGATAAGGTGTCCGCCCGCTGTTTCTCCTTGTCGAGTAAGCCGACGCGTCGGAGGTTGGCGCGCGCATCGAGGTAGTCCTGCGGTGCAAACCGGTGTAGCAGGCTCGGGAGCGTAGGCGTATACCCGAGTCTGCCCGAGAGCACGTTGGTCATCACCGATAAGCGCCTCACCAGGTTGAAATGCTGGAAGATCATGCCGATGCGTCTGCGGATGAGTCGGAGCTCCGCGGGATCGGCGGCGGTG
The DNA here is from genome assembly GCA_049969195.1 of Armatimonadota bacterium. Classification (GTDB taxonomy): domain Bacteria; phylum Armatimonadota; class UBA5829; order UBA5829; family UBA5829; genus CALJES01. The sequence goes on along the minus strand of JBMFPI010000216.1, from coordinate 5,411 downwards.
ACTTCGGCGTCGCCTAGCCATACTCTACCTGATGTCGGCTCAATAAGACGGTTGATACACCGCAAGAAAGTGCTCTTGCCCGCGCCCGAAAGGCCGATTATGGAGACGAACTGACCTTTCGGCACTTCGAGCGACACGTCTACAAGCGCCTGCGTTCCGTCGGGATACGTCTTGCTAAGGTGTTCAATTCTAAGCACTACTTGCCTATCTGCTCGATCTTGATGTGCTCGGCCTTCGCCACCTTGCGGACGGAGTCGTAGTCTGAATCCTTGGCCCGAACGAAGCCGTCGATGCCGTAAAGGGTCATCACCGCCACCCGACCTTCGTCCGACGCGGCTACTTTCATCAGGCCCTCGGCAATCCGCCTGGTGATATCCTCCGGCAGGTTCTTGCTCACGCTGACTGTATCGTTGGGGATCTCGGCGCTTTTGGCGATAACCTTTGTCTTCTTCATGACGTCCTTAATCGTGTCGGCAACTTTTTCGCGGGCGTCGGTTGCTACCCCGCCGTAGATGGCACCGCCGTCCACCTGTTTGTTGTAGACCGCCATCACGACCTTATCGTGTGCGCCTGCGTAGATGACGTTTGAGAAGAACTTGTCCGGGTCGTACCCCTTTGAGCGGATAAGATCCCTGGCGTAAAGGCATCCGGAGGTTGAGACCGGGTCGCCGTAAGCAAACCTCTTACCCTTCAGGTCTTCGAGCTTGTTGATACCGGTGTCGGTGCGGGCGATTATGAAGCTCCAGTACTTGTCCGACTTGTTGCGCACGGTGCGCAGGATTACGCGGACCCCGTACTGGTCGTGCGCGATAACATAGGGCAGGGGGGATAGCCAGCCGACATCAACCTTGCCCGCGCCCATTGCCGATACGACTGCCGCATAGCTCGTGGGCACGGTCACCTGGAATGTTAGCCCTGTCTGTTTCTTGAGCAACTGCGCAAGCTTCTCGCCGCTCTTTATGAGCTTGCGGGTGTCAAGCGACGGCACCAGAGCCATTTTGATAGGGTTTTGGGGTGTGCCGAGAGGCGGTTTCGCGACTGCGGGCCCGTTTGCGGTCTCCTTCGCACAGCCCGCGGCCAGTACAGATAAGACTGCTCCGATAAGTTGCCATCTACGCCACATTGCTTCTCCTCCACAGCGAAAGAACTCAGCCAACGCCGCGCTGTTCACGCTGGGCCCGGGCATCTGGGAACCAGGCTTCTGTTGCCGCAAGGGGCCTTTTGGGCGATTCGCCTGCTTAGTTGAAGAGCTTCGAATCGCTGAAAACGCCAGGTCTCGCGTTGTATCGCAACGACGTCACCCCGCGTTAGTGTTGTTCGGATGGGTTGGCATTTCCTGCCGGTTCCCTCTCGGATTTCGCCTTGACCCGGCCCCTTACAGAACCAGGATAACGTTCCGGCGGGACGGATACGCGGCTTGTCAGAGGGTTTTCGGAATCGGAAGGGTATCGCGCTCGTTCGTCGTATTAATCGTAGACAGGAATGACTGGAGGGACCTGGCGTGGATAGAAGACGTGTGTGCTTGATACCGGCGTTGTGCGTTTTCCTGGTCGGGATCTCGCTCGGCGAAGCCGGAGCGGCTCGTACAGTGAAAGGAACACTGGTGTCGACGGTTAGGGACGAGGTTACGATCACGACCGACGGCGACGGCAAACCGCTTACGTTCAAGATTGCCCCGACTGCAAGCGTGCTCCGCGGTCAGATGGGGAAGGACCTGCGAAAGGCGGGCCTCGTCGAGTTTGGTGCAGGGGACAGGATAGTAGCGGTCGTGAACGACAAGGGCCAGGCGACCTCGATCAAGGCCTACTACGCGATTGCGAGGGGCACCCTGCTTTCGATGCGCGGCGATAAAGTGTTTTTCAAAGACGGGCGCTCCGTCAAGCTGCGGCCCGGAATGCCCGTCGTATTCGATAACGGCAAGCTTGGCAAGGCGGCCGACCTCAAGCCGGGCAGCCATCTTGTCTGCCGTGTCAACCCGATCACGAACGTAGCCTGGACGGTGGTGGCCACGCTGCCCAAGGAAACCGCCGCCGGCGTTGCCCCGTACAGGCCAAACGTTACGCTGGTCAAGCCCGTTATCAAATCCGTTACGTTTAAGGCCTCGGACGAGCTGAAAGCGCGGACCTGGATGAAGGTCGAGCTCACGGGGACACCTGGCGGCCGGGCCGTCTGTCAGGTGAAGGGGCTTATCCCGCGAACGGAAATGAAGGAGACCTCGCCCGGCGTATACGTCGCGCACGTGATGATTCCATCCGGGAAGGTCGCCAAAAACGAGCCGCTTGTCGGGTATCTGACGGTCAACGGCCTCGATGCCGCGCCCGTTCAGGCAGCCAGGCTTATCACGGTTGAGGCGGTGGAGACGGTCGCGACCGTGCCGCCTGCACCCGTTATGGCTGTCACCCCTGAACCCGAGCCGGAACCACAGCCTACCGCGGAAGTTGTTCCTCCACCGGCGCCCGAGCCTGCCCCTGCGCCCGCTGCTGAGCCTGCTCCGGAACCTGCGCCGGTCGTTGAGCCGCCGAGGCCCGAGGTGCCGAAGGCCAGGATGCCTGTGAAGGTAACCTTCCCCGAAACCGGCGCAAGAATACAGAGGGCTTTGACTGTTGTCGGAACCGCCGAGCCCGGCTCGAATGTCATTGTTACTGTCTCGTATTCCAACGGGCTGGGCGGGATCCTGAACCTTTCCGGACAGGTATCATCGCAGCTCATTGCGGCCGGCCCCGACGGGCAGTTCAGAATGGGCCCGATTCCGCTGGAAGGGCCTCTGGCGACGAAAGGCCTGGTGTTCACGGTGAGGGCGTCATACCCGGAAGCGCCGGATCAGCCGGCGGTGGTGAGCGTGTTCGGAGATAGAAGCTGATCGGTAGCTCCCTTCGTCTTCAGGCAGCCTGTGGTTACTCTTGCGGTGCGCCAAGCCGTTCTAGAGGCATAGGGCGATAGGATTTGACCCTCACCCCTGCCCTCTTGCGTAAACGGAGAGGGACTTACTTTTCACGACAGACTATCGCAACGAGCTGATGTCCAAAAGCGCGCGTGAGTCGATGGTATGGGTTCTATGTAGCGAGCGCTGACGCCGGGGACGCGGTCATCCTGAACTTGATTCAGGATCGATCGCTGCGATGGCCGGATGCTCAAACGAGTTCAGCATGACTTGATTTGTGCGGAACTGGACCGTCTCAACCGATGCAGTTTCGTTGACACAGGCTCACGCTTGGCGTACAATGACGATGCCGGCACATTTGAGGCCGGAACGGGGGTAGGCTGAAATGACCTCGTTGAGCAGGTTTTACTTCTTGTTTGTGTCCGCGGTTGTTCTTGCCGTGGCGTTAGCGCTGCCAGGATGGGCAAAGCCCGTGACGCCGGAGCAGGCAATAGATGTCGCACGCGGCTGGCTTGCGTCAAACCCGGGGCTTGGGAGTGCGACCGGGGAAGCCCTAAGTGTTGGTCAGATCAGGCCGTTCAGGACAGCTCTCGGAGATGTGATCGCCTACATTGTAGATCTGGAACCGAGGGGCTTCGTCATAGTGCCTGCGGATGATCTGGTCGAGCCGATCCTGGGCTACTCGACCGATACTGAGTTTCCGGGACAGCCGAGCCCGGGTGAGGTGATCTACGACCTGCTCGCTATTGATATCCCTGCCCGCATCAAGGACCAGCAGGCGGCGGGAGTTGGCCCGACCGCTGCGGGCGTTTACGGCAGCAAGATCGCGCAAAGGTGGTCCAAGTTTACCGCGGTCGCGCGCGGTTGGAGATCTCTTGCATCCGACGGCCTGGCCGGCGCGGTCAACCCCGTCGTGAACCCGCTGATTAAGGACCTGTGGGATCAGTCTGGCGAAACCAGTCAGGGCGAGCCGACCTACAACAGGTTTACCCCGAAAAACTACGTCACCGGCTGCGTTGCCACGGCGCTGGCAATGATTATCCACTACTTCAGGTATCCTGCCGATGCCTCGTGCCAGAACACAATAACCGTTGACGGCAGCCCGCAGGAAGCCTTTTTCTCCGATACGTTCAATTATGACCTCATGCCAACCCAGCTTCTGCCCAACACGCCGGCCAACCAAATAGACGAGGTCGCGAAGCTTTCCTACGACTGCGGGATCGCCGTTAAGATGAATTATGGCGCCGACGGATCGTACGCGTTATTCGCCGATGTGCTGCCGGCGCTAAAAGAAACGTTCAAGTACACCTCGGCGGATTGGAAGGATGGTGAAGACGCGGACTGGCGTCAGGTTCTCAAGAGCGAACTCAACGCGGGCTACCCGGTCGAGATGGGCATTCACTCAACTGCCGATGGTTCCGGCCACGCGATTATCTGTGACGGATGGGGCATCGAGGACGGGGCAGACCGATTCCACCTCAATATGGGTTGGGGTGGATATTACAACAACTGGTATGCGGTGCCGGGTTTCGCCGCCAGCGGTACCACCTGGGATGTGCTGGACGGTTATGTTTACAACATCCGTGCGCCGGGGGTGTCGGTCGTGACCTGCATCGTCACGGGGCCGGCGTCGCCGACCAACACCAGCCCGATAGTGTTTCAGATTCATTTCTCCGATGCGGTCACGGGTCTGACAGCGGACGAGATAGAGGTCACCGGTGGGCGCAAAGGCGCCCTGACAGGCTCGGGGCGGGATTACACCCTTCCGGTTACTCCTGCGGCGGACGGTCCCGTCACCTGCTACGTCCCCGCGGGTGCCGCTCAGAACGCGCAGGGCAAAGCCAACGAGGAATCGAATGTCTGCACGATCGTATATGACTCGACTGCACCGACCTGCACGATCAGCGCCCCGGCAACTTACACTACTGCCGATCCTATCGATTTCGTCATTCACTTCTCGGAGCCGGTCACGGGGCTTACTGCGGCGAAGATTGCTGTCACTGGCGGCAGCAAGGGGACACTTGCCGGCAGCGGCGCGGACTACACACTCCCCGTTACCCCGTTGGATTGGGCCGATGTTACGTGTCAGGTGAACTCCGGGGCCGCTAAGGACGCCGCGGGCAACCCGTGTTCCGCGTCGAACGTGGCGACGGTGAAATTCGATGCAGCCGCGCCTACCGTCCGCATCACCAGTCCTACCCAGAGCGCAACGTACACTACCACCCTCCCGAGCATTGACATTGGAGGTACGGCCTACGACGCCAACGGTCTCACCAGTTTGACCTGGTCCAACAGCCGCGGGGGCAGCGGCCCGTGCGTCGGCACTACGTCCTGGACAGCCTCGGGAATCGCCCTGCAGCCCGGTCAGAACACGATAACAGTTACTGCGACGAACACCATGGGGCGGAGCGCCTCGGATGCTCTTTATGTCAATTACACACCCTCAAACCAGGTCCAGATCAGCATTTGTCCGGGCAGTGTCGGGCTGGCAGTTGGCTGGAGCCAGCAATTTGACGTCTACCGGATGTCG
>JBMFPI010000215.1:0-6283 GCA_049969195.1 Armatimonadota bacterium | reverse complement strand
AACTGAGAGGGAGAACCGCCGAAAACGCGCCTATCGAAATCGCCAGCCGGTCTTACGCCAGAGTATTCAACAAGGTAGGGCGCGTCACCTTCGGTCGCGGATGGGGCCGGGGTGTGTTACCCCGGCCCCGGGTTCGGGCGGCATATGACCCCTCACCCCCGCTCTCTCCCGCAAGGGGAGAGGGAGTTTATTATCACCACGCTAGAGCTCTCCTGTAAAAAGAGAGGGGTTTTATCACCCTTACCTCCGTCCTCCTCTCCGGTCGGGGAAGACGGGGTTGCCGCGGCGCAGGGAGCGGGCACAGTGAATCGGCGCGGGAGTTAATCTCGAAACCTGATGGAGTACAGGTCCGCGTCGGTCAGCTCGAACTTGAGCCGGACCGGCTTACCTGACAGAGTTGATAGATCGCTCCCGCCGGTCCATTTCACCGTGCGCTCGAGCTCATCGCCGTAGATCACCGGACAGTCGGCGAGGGCATAGCCGGGGACGGGTTTCCCCGAAGCGTCCTGAATCTCGACACGGATTCCCCCTGCAGAGCTGGTTGAATAGTTGATCACCAGCTCCCTCCCTTGGAACCTGAGCGGCTTCGTCGTCATCGTGCCGGGCTTCGCGCCGGCGTAAATAGACACGAACCCGTCCGTGCGTATCGTGCATCGAGAGATGCAGTGCGTGGGATCGTAGTTGCGCTCGAGGTAATAAAGCGAGATTTCCCCTGGCGCGGTCTCAAGCATCCCCCACGAAGCCATACAGGTCCTGTCAATCCAGTTCTTTTCGTCGAGTCCCGGGCGCATAAAAGCTTCGACCCACCGATGGAATGTGATTCCGTCGCGGCTGGACATAAAGATGCCGTCGGAAACCCCGTCCCCGCCGTGGTCCTTTCGGTCGGGTATGTAGCGCTTGGGGAAGCCCAGATAGATATGCGGCGCCCAATAATACGGCGTTATCGCGTTGGTGTAAAGGTGTTCGTCCGGCGCGCCGGGGTAGATCAGCCATTCGGGCTCCGTCCAGTTGACGAAGTCCTTCGATGTCGACCGCTTGATATCCCGCCTGCCCTCCGGCCACGGACCGCCCTTGAACGCGCGAAAGTAGCAAACGTACTCTTTTCGGTTCGGGTCCCAGAACGCCAGGTTCTGGGAGTCGAAATTGCCCGCGGTGATGATAGGCTCTTTTCTGATAGGCCTCCAGTGATAACCGTCGGGCGAAACGAAGCCAAGCAGAGTATCCCTGCCTGACCCGGTCGCCGGTCCCACCGCCTTGTAGCGCTCGTCAGGCCTCGCGTCGGGATTGGTGTCCTTAAACGGGGTGAACGCGTGCGCGCCCGGCCCCGTCCAGACAATGTTGTTCTGTTTGGACCCGTCGTACTCGAAGATGCCCAAGTTGGGGCGTTTCCAGGTGATCCCGTCACTGCTCAGCGCCACGCAGGTGCTCTCCTGCCTAACGGGCTTCCACTGCGAGCCGCGGTAGTACATCCGATAGCCGTCGTCGTCCTTGAACACGGTCACGTAGCCTGACGATCCGCCCTCCCAGGGCGCGTCGAAGGTCAGGGCGGTCTCGCGGCGAACCGGGTGATTCAGCCGCTGCTCAACTCCGTCGAGGCGCTCAATCAGGTAGTCGTCGACGAACAGCTCCAGGCGAGACCCGATCTCAAGCGGGTGTGGCTGCGCGGCGGTCAGTATAGAAAGGGACAAAATGGTAAGCATAGCACCTGATACTTCGCCCTCTACGCCCCGATGTCCTGCCGGGTCGGAGGCGCACACCGGGCCAAGTAAAGTTGCTATGCAGGTTTAATATGTATCACAGGGTAATATACCGAGTCGTAAGGAGGCGAGGTTGCACGTTGTTTGGGTCGCTCAATTTGAGCGTGAAGGCTGTGAGGTTGGAGATAGGCCTGAGTCAGTCGGAGCTTGCGGCGCCATTGAGTGTCGGCAAGAGAGCCGTCCAGAGCTACGAGCAGGAATGGCGTAAGCCGTCGGACGCCGTGAAACGGCTGCTGCTCGTGCTTGTAGCCCACCGCAACGGAGCGGAACTGCCGCGGCTCCGGTGCTAGGAGCAGAAAAGCTGCCCGACGGAGGTGCGTCGCAGGTGTATCGCCCACATGACGCGTCAGGGTATCTGTGTTGGTTCCTCACCGGAACGTTGTGTGAGGGAAATGCGCGGATGTCCTGGCCAGAAAAACTAAAGACCTGCCTCAACCGCGATTTCATGCAGCCCCTGCTGAGCCCGAGCCTGCTCGGGTGCCTCGAGTCGCCCCCGAGCGGCGTGGAACGCGCCACCTAGACTTCGACAACGGCGATGGCGACGGCAGCTACCGGCTTAGTTTGCCAGGTGGTAAGCGTGGCGAAATAGGAAGGCGGCACTACTGCGGGCTTCGCCAGACACGGCCCCGACTTCAAAAGCGGCCCCGAAGAATAGATATCGGGGCCGCTTCTTCCAACAATCGTCCGAAGCCCGACCCTCTCTGCGAGGTCCCCTTTCAGGGTGAAGCCGGGGACAAGTCGGGCTTGCGCTACGGGCTTACGGATTCGGGTTGCCCGGCGGCAGACCGGTCACTTTGAACGAAGTGTTCGCTGCCGCGCTGGAATTGCCCGAAGTATCCTTCGCCGTTATCACAACCGTGTAAGTTGTCTCGCCGTTCGCGTCCGCCACTCCCGGCGGCACGGTGATTATTGGCGCCACGGTGTGCTGTGCGGACCAGGTGTTCCCACTCCCGTGCGTCAGGGACACAGTGGTGCTGCCGGTCGTCTGCGTCGCCGGGTTGTAGCCGGTTATCACCGCGGTCACCGACTGGACGCCTACGTCGTCAGTTGCGGTCACCTGGATCGTCACCGTGCCGCCCACAGGCGTCAGGGATGACGGGGTGACCGACTGGCCGCTGAGCGTGGGCGGTGTAGTGTCACCACCTCCACCACCTCCGCCTCCACCTCCGCAGCCGCACACAACGGCGACGAGCATCAGTGCCAGACCAACTCCCGCAATTCGTGCGAGGAATAACTTCTTATTGCGCATCTATCCTGGAACCCCCTTTGCAGGTGTGCGAGTCATCCAAAACCCGCGCTTTCGACTTCGATGGATCACGGCGGGGTTCCTCCCCCGCCGTGATCTCTCAACACATACTACGGAGCCGGAAGAATCAGCTCGCAGTCAACCAGCGCCTTGAACCAATATCCGGTCCACGGCTTCATCCAGCCCTCTACACCGGGAAGAAGCCCGGCGTCGTAGATCAGCACATACGAGCCGCTCAGGGGGTTGGAACTCGATTGCTCCCAGCCCCACAGATAGTCCACGCACCAGCCGGAAGCTTTGGCATCCGCGAGTGACTTGGTAGTCGACCCGTTCTTGACCAGGATGTTGGCCGTCCTCCACTGCACGGGGCTCAGAAACGGGTTGCCGATGATGTTCCAGCCTGCCTTGAGCGGGATGGAGACACCGGAGGTCTGCGGAAGAGCGGTTCCAGTGGGCAGGTTGGTTCCGGGGTTCTGCCAGTATCCCCAGTAGCCCTTGCCCGGCACGTCGGCCGCAGGCTCGAACCACGTGAAGTGCCCGGCGTCCTCAGCGGAGCCGTATACGATATACTTATTCCGCTGCGGATCGTATCTCATCCAGCTCGAGAAGTCGATGGCCTGGCCCGGGTCGGCTTGATTCGGGACAAGCGGAATGCTGACCATTGCCAGACCGGTCCAGTAGATCACGGTGAGCGTGGCCGAGGCCTGCTCGCCGATGGAGTTAGTCGCGGTGGCTGTGATCAGGTTGGTGCCGGGTTTGAGCGGAACGCCGCTAGCGCTCCAGTTGGTTGTGCCTGTGCAGGTGCCGCTTCCGCCGCGGTCGTTGGACCAGACAACCGTCTGGCAGCCCGCCGACGCCTCGCCGGCAATGCTGATGGAGTTGCTCTGAACGATCACCCGGGAAACACCCGGCTGGGTGAACTTGATGGCGAAGTCGCCGGGGATGGAAGAACCCGCGCTGAGCGCATAGGTCCCGCCCGCTGCGGTGTTGTCGGTATGCGACACCTCCGCATAGACCGTGCTGCCGGCGACGGGCGATATCGTCAGCGCTAGATAGCCGTTGCCGGTCGCTGCATTTGTAAGGTCGCCCTCTTTGATCACACTGGTCTTATCCGATCCGATGATTCTCAGTTTCGGATCCATCCCGAGAGCGAAGTCCGTAACGCGCACCACAACCGGCCCGCCCGGGGCAGTGAACGAGAATACGTCCTTGTCGCCGGCCGAGTCGATCTTGCCGATATGGTCGGCGTTGTTGGGCTGGATGGGCGTGGCGTGATCGGGATCGTTGCCGTGGTCGTCAGATGCGAGGCCGGAAGTGGTGATCTGCAGTCTAGCGAACCGCATAAAGTCCTCACCAACCGGCGCGGGCGGCACATTGCCGGAGTTACCGTTGGCGTCGATTGCCATTTGCATTCCGGCATATGTGTACTGAGCGAGCCCACTGCTATTGTCCATGCTGACCTCGATCTCGTAGAGGCCGTTCTGGTTGTAGTCGAAGATGGCCGAATAGGAGCCATCGTTGGCGATAGCGTCCGGTGGAACGCCGTCGTCTCTAAGGCTGAGATCGGAGACATCGCCGTTAGGCGCCTTCACCCTGGCTGTGACCACCGCTCCGCTGATCGGCAGGCCCTTTTCCAGCGTCGCGAGCAGCACTATCGGCGCCGGATACGTGACATTGTAACCGGTCAAACTGGCCAGGGCGACGGTGTAAGTCGCCTGGTCGGCGGGCGTAGCCGTAGCCCTGTAGGACACGTTCACCGGTCCCGAAGCAGACGTGCCGCTCAGGAGCCATGTGCCGGCAGCAGGATTGCTGACGGAGAAATGAACCTGAGTCTCGGATCCGGACTGAGTTGTATCCAATGCGTTAACCGCTGCGCCGGAGGGATCCTTGAGCTCGACGCTGAGATCTGCAGGCGCCCCCTGGAACGTTACAACTATGTCCAACTGCTTGAGGCTCGGATCAATCAGGATAGGCACGGTCTTCGTCTCCCCGGCGGCTACGCTGCCGGATCCAGACGCAACGCCCGTCGTGGTGGTAGCCGCCTGGAGCGCGTCCTGGAAGGCCGCTGTTATGGCCTGAAGCGAAGTCGGAGACGAGTAGTATTTGCCACCCGTGTCGCTTGCCAGACTTGCGAGCCGCGGGTCGACGCTTCCGCCGTAGCCGAACGAAAAGATCGGCACCTGGGCGGCCGTGAATGCGGTTACGACATCGTCGTACTCAGCGACACTCGCGTTCTCGTAGCCGTCGCTAAGCAGGAAGACCACTTTGCTTTCGTTCGTCGCCACCGAGCCCAGGCCGGACAGAGCTGTCAGGGCTGCATCGAAGATGGCCGTCGAACCGCGATCGTACAGCGTGTCGATTGCTGCTTTGAGCGCGTCCTTGTCTGCCTGCGTTTTGATCTCCCTGATTGGCGCGGTGACGGTGACCCTGTCATCGAAGTCGATGATACCGATCTTGGCAATCGCGGGGTCGGTCGGCTGGGCAGGCAGAGGGGCGGCGTCTACAAGCAGTTTCGCCGCAGTCTTGGCGTTCTCCATCTTGTTGTCTTCGTACATGCTGCCGGAGCGGTCGATGACTATCTGGTAGACCACGTTGCTTTCCATCCAGATGATATTCAGGTCGCTGCGCGCGTCCGCCGTGGGTAGCTCGAGGCTTGATGAGACTGAGGCGTTGGGTTGGGCAACCGGAGCCACCGCTGCAAGTTCTGGGTAGTAAGGCCTCACCGCCAGACTGGTCCTGTCGCCGTCTCTGGGGTCGTCGGTATTGTTGCGGGCAACCGTCTGCCAGCACGCAGCCTTATAGACCCGGAACTGGGCGTTGACTGTAGAGTAGTCCGAGCGTGTACTTGTGGAGAAGTTCAGCCAGTTCTTGTCGGTCGTGCCCTTCCACTGGTTATTCATGATGGAGACATTGGTGCCGTCGTCAGTGGAATGCGGCATGTGGATATGTGCGTCATTGGCCGCGCTGGAGGCCTTGTACTCATCGTACAAGCCGTAGAAGTAATGTCCCCACTCGTGAGCGAGACAGTACCCGCCCCATTCCTGATTGGTCAGGAAATTGGTGCCGCTGAAGTCTGTGAACATGTAGACGTGCTTGCCGGGGGTTCCACGGCCGCAGGCGTTCGCACACGGCCAGCCGCTTGCGCTCCAGACGATGTCTGCCTTGTCGGCGTAGAACCCGTTGGTGTAGATGCGAACGTTGCGCAGTTTGTGCACGCCGTTGGACATCTCGTAAACACCATCAGCAAAGTACTGGATGATCTGCTCGTAAGGTGTGCGAT
>JBMFPI010000214.1:0-6308 GCA_049969195.1 Armatimonadota bacterium | reverse complement strand
GCGTCGTCGAAAGTCCTGCCCAAAAGCGCGTTGGGTGAGGCGGTGGGCTACTGCCGGAACCAGTGGCCGAAGCTGGTTGTGTTTCTCGAAGACGGTCGACTCGAACTCGACAACAATCGTGCCGAGAGGTCTATAAAGCCGTTCGTGATAGGTCGAAAGAACTGGCTTTTCGCGAACACGCCGCGCGGGGCGAGAGTCAGCGCGGTGATCTACAGCCTGGTCGAAACGGCGAAGGAGAACGGGCTGAACCCGTTGGACTACCTGCGGTTCGCGCTGGAGCGGCTCAGGTCTATGGACCCCGCCTCCGATCCGAAGCAGACCTCCGACTTCATCGACTCGCTGCTGCCGTGGAGCGAGTCAGTCAAGTCGGCCATGTAATCCCATCCTACACTGCCGCTCGACCAAGTCGCGCCATCGTAGCTTCTGTCAAGGTGGGGGCGGTTTGACGCTTACCTTTCAACTGCCCGGTCAAACGTGTAACCGTATCGGGCACAACATTTTGCCGCTCAATCCGGTGCCGCGCGCACCAGGACACACCCTTCCGTCACGCAGTGTGCAACGCAAATATCGGGTTGTCACGCGGTCGAGGTTCAGGGCGCCAGTTCAGTCTTGCGGGCGCAAACGACTGGCATCCCGTCCTCGTGAACTCGATTCAGGATCGACGCCTGCGGCGCCTGGATGCTGAAACGAGTTAGGCGTGACCTAATTCCCGTGTAGCTGAGCTGCCTCTCAGGGAGCGCCCTATCAGAAGCCGGTTTCAGCATTTGTTTCTGGACGCAGCCAGGGCGAAGGACATTGTAGGATTATCCGCGATGCGGATTTGGATAATGGCGGCTGTGGGCGTGAGATACTCAGGTGAGAAGGAGTTGGGTTTGAGAGGACGCCTGTTGAGAACAAGGATGCTTGGGCGGTTTTGTTGAGCCGTTTGGTGAGTCGCGGGCTGAATCCGTCGGATCTTGGGTTGGTGATCTTTGACGAGTACAGGGGTCTTCAGAGTGCGGTTGTGGAGGTTTTGGGTGACGTGCCCCGCCGGCTATGCTGGGCGCATCGGTGTCGGAACATGCGGCAGGCGGTAAGGGCCGGGGATCGCAGGTCGGCGATTGAGGGTCTGCGTGAGGCATAACAGGCGCGGAGCCTGCGGCGTGCGAAAAAGGCTTTTCGGCGATATTGCGCGCGGTGGAGGGAGAGGTATCCGAACGTTGTGGCAAGCTGGAAGAGGATTCTGAGTTGCTGTTAGCTGCTGTTGGCCTTCTACAACTGCCCGGAGCAGCATTGGGCGTATGTGCGGCGTACCAACCCGATCGCGAGGGTTTTTCTGGAGCTTCGCCGGCAGCAGTTCGGCTGCGGAGCATTCGGAAATCGGGGTGATTGCAAAAGAGCTGTCTAGCGGGTGTTTGCGTGGCTCAACGAGCTCTGGTCGGGCGAAGACATCTGGCAAACCAGGGCAATTACGCTGATGCGACAGGAGCATTTTCGGCGATTCGCCCGCCTGGTTGAGCAGGGTCGAATCGCCAAAAATGCCGGGCCCGCGTTCTATCGCAACGAGCTCCAGGGCACAAAGCCGGGCGCCGACGGGCTTCACCCTCACCCCAACCCTCTCCCGTCCAGGGAGAAGGAGATGCATAGCCGAACCGTTTTTACACACTCCAAAAGGATTGACCCTTTTCGCCTCAGACCGTTGACCATCGAGGCTCAGGCGTGCTACACTTGACCATCACAAAGGCAGGATTGGAGATGGACATAGAGATACTAAAAATACTCGCACGCGATGCGCGCACCTCGCCGGCGCAAATTGCGGCCATGACCGGCAAGAGCGAAGAGCAGGTCGCCGACGAGATCAGGCAAATGGAGGAACGCGGCATCATCCGCCGGTATAAGACCGTCATCGACTGGGAAAAGGCGGGGGTTGAAAGCGTTTACGCGTTCATAGACGTGCGCGTAAGCCCCTCTCGTGGGGTGGGCTTCGACGATGTAGCAAGGCGGATATACAAGTTTCCGGAAGTACACTCTGTATACCTAGTGTCGGGCGATTACGACCTGCGCGTGGTGGTCGAGGGCGAGACTATGCGCTCGGTCGCCTTCTTCGTCGCGGAGAGGCTGGCCACGCTCGAAGGTGTGCTTTCCACTAGGTCGAGCTTCCTTCTGAAGAAGTACAAGGACGACGGCGACGTCTACGAAGAACCGGAGGGCGACGAAAGGCTCGCTGTCACGCCATGAAATCCATTTCGAGACTAGTCCAATCGATCCCGCCTTCCGGAATCCGCCGTTTCTTTGACATTGTGAGCACGATGCACGACGTCCTGTCGCTCGGCGTCGGGGAACCGGACTTCGACACGCCGTGGTCAATACGTGAGGCTTGCATTTACTCGCTCGAACGGGGCCATACCCATTATACGTCCAACTACGGTACGATCGAACTCCGCAGGGCCATATCCCAGTCCATTGCTGCGCGCGAGGGCATCGAGTATAACCCCGAAAACCAGATCCTGGTAACGGTCGGTGTAAGCGAAGGTATGGACCTGGCTATGCGCGCAATCCTCAACCCGGGCGACGAGGTCATCGTGCCAGAGCCGTGTTTCGTTTCCTACAAGCCGTGCGTGATGTTCGCGGGCGGGGTGCCCGTTGTGATTCCTTCTTATGCGGAACACGGCTTCGTGGTGAAGCCGGAGCAGATCAGGGCGGCCGTAACAGACAAAACGAAGGCGATTCTGTTGGGCTACCCGGCCAATCCCACTGGCGCGGTTCCGACCCGGCAGGTGCTTGAGGAGATCGTCCGGATCGCCTGCGACAACGACCTTTACATCGTCTCCGACGAAATATACGACCGCCTCACTTATGACGGCAAACACACGTGTATCCCCACGCTTCCAGGGGCCTACGAGCGCACGATCCTCCTTAACGGCTTCTCCAAGGCATATGCGATGACCGGCTGGCGCGTTGGATATGCCGCCGCCTCGCCGGAGATCATCGAGACTATGATGAAGATCCACCAGTATACGATGATGTGCGCATCGACTATGGGTCAGGTGGCCGCGCTCGAGGCGCTGCGCAGCGGCGAACGCGAGAGCAATGAGATGATCGAGCAATACAATCAGCGCAGGCGCGTGATCGTTAAGGGCTTGAACGATATCGGCTTGCCCTGCCTGATGCCGGGCGGTGCGTTCTACGCGTTCCCTTCGATCAAGCACACTGGGCTGACATCGGAGGAGTTCTGCGAAAGGCTGCTCTTCGAAGAGAAGGTGGCCGCAGTTCCGGGAAGCGCGTTCGGCGAATGCGGCGAAGGCCATATTCGCTGCTCGTACGCGACTTCTCTAGACAAGATCAACCAGGCCCTCGAACGCATAGCCCGGTTTGTAGCCAGGTTGTAGGAGGCGCCTGGGCCTCTCGTGCCGGAGATCCAGGACGGTAAGAAATGAAGTTTGCGAGAGTTCTCCTGTGTCTGACTTTTGCGGTTGTCTTATCGTGCGGATGGGCCCAGGAGCCCGCGAAAGACCAGGCCAGGTGCTATCTCACGTGGGATGACTCCTACTTTTTCGCCGGCTTCAAGGTCGATTGTCCCGATGTCCGCGGCACACATCGCACACCCAACGCGGAGGTAGCGGGCGATGACACGGTTGCTGTCTACATCCTAACCAGCGACAAACCGACGACCGGGATAACCCCGCAGTGTTTCACGATGGCTGTCTCGGCGGCCGGGGGCGGGCAGTTCAGCGTCGGCACCGACGCGGGCGTCTTCGAGCCGAAGACCGTGCTGACTTTCAAGTACGGAGCAAACGTCCAGGGTACGCTCAACAACGGCGATGATGTCGACCAGGGCTACAGCGTGGAAATCGCCCTGCCGTGGGAGTTGATGAACACTAGGGCCCCACGACTGGGCGATATGATCAGGTTCAACATCGTCCTGCGGAGGCACGACAGCAAGCCAGGCGAGTTCGTGAGCCTCTCCCCACGTGTCAAGACTGAAGAGGACGTGCTGGACCCGTCGAAGTGGATGAGCCTGGTATTTGCCACGTATTCGTTTGGTGCGGTGATGCCGGGCGGCGAAAAGGTCATATGTGCCAGGAGCCTCGTCAGGCCGCCACTGATCGATGGGCGCGTGGAGGACCTAGAGTGGTCGAAGAACATGATGTTCGCTATCGACCTGCCGATGCCGCCGGGGTTCGTATACGAGGCGAAATACCCTATTCAGAGGCTCGTGTTCACACACTATTTCTACTGGTACCAGGCGGACCCGCGCAAGGGAGTGCCGCCGAGCCACATAACGTTCCCCGACGGGACCTACTCGCTCCAGCACTTTCCCATAAAGGGTGTCGGGCCGTGGTTCAGCACGGACAGGGTCCAGTGGCACAAAGAAGAGCTTTCGGATATAGCGGGTGCCGGCATAGACGTCGTCCTGCCGATCTACTGGGGCGACAAAGGGAACCGGGCGGCGTGGTCAGCGAAAGGGCTTGACTGTATGGTCTCCGCCCTGCGCGAGCTCCACGCGGAGGGCAAGCCCTATCCCCGCGTAGCGATGTTCTTCGACACCACCTCGATGGAGATCGCTTACGGCTCAAAGCCGGATCTCAAAGACGAAGAAGTTAAGCGAACCTTCTACGGGATGATCAAGGACTTCTACGACCGCATCCCGCGTGAATACAGGGCGTTCGTGCAGGCCGGCAAGCCGAACGCGGGACGGCCCGGCTGTGTGGTGTTTCTATACACAAGCGCGTACTTCTCGGACCTGGACGATGGTTTCAGGTCGTACTGCAACGAGCGTTTCGAGCGAGACTTCGGCTGTCCGTTGATCTGGATCGCTGCCGAGGACTTTAAGGCGAAAGTCGGTGCGTTTGACGGGTTCTCCAGCTACGGAGCCGCCCTTGTCGGCCCGATATGCCTGTCCGGTGGACGGGTTCGCATAGCTTCGGTGGGAGCCGGGTTTGACGACTCGGCCGTGGCTATCGGTCGGCCGCCTCGGATTCGATCTCGCATGGGCGGCGAGACCTACGACAAAGACTGGGCGCAGGTTATGAGCACCAAGCCGCAGTGGACAGTCTGCGACGGCTGGAACGAGCTGCACGAGGGCAGCGAACTCTGTGCAACCAGACAGTACGGCCGCAAGTATATCGACGCGACGCGCGCGAACGTCAAGCGATTTTCCGGCAGCAGCGACTTCGACGCCCAGTACCTGAGATGCGACCTGCCCCGGTTCATAGCGCCGCGTCAGATCGCGCAGGCGGAGCTAGTGATACGTAACTCCGGCAGCGTGCCGTGGAGGTCGACTCAGGGCTATGCGCTCGCGTACCGCTGGTACAGGTCCGGACGCTATCTTGCCGAGAGCAAGGTGCGGCGGACCATCGAGCGGGATGTTCTGCCGGGCGAGTCCGTCACTGTTCAGATAGGGGTTGCGACGGTTGGCGACAAGAACACCCCGCTGCCGGAGGAGGGAGATTGCGAGGTTCGATTCGAGCTTGTGCGGCTCGAGGACAACAAGTGGTTCTCGGCCCTTGGCGCTCAACCGCTGATTATGCCTGTGACAATCGGCACCCCGCCGGATTGGGCCGCAAGCTATCTGACGTGTGATGCTCCCGTGATGATGGCATCCGGCTACAACTATCCGGTGAGAGTCCGAGTGCGTAACGACGGCGCACAGCGCTGGCCCAGGGGAATCGTGAAAATGAGCTGCAGGCTCTTCAAAGTGGCCAACTACACACACGACAACCCTTATGAGTTCGCAGAAGAGGTCCCAATCAAGGGAATAAGGGCTCTGCTTACCAGGGATTGTAAGCCCGGCGAGATCGCTGAGTTCGCTTTCCTGATAAACATCGTGCAGCCCGACGGCAAACCGATCCCGAGTTGGAGCCCGGACCAGCCCTGGAGCTACCAGCTCCGGTTTGATATCTACAATGGCAAGAATTGGCTTTCGGAATACGGTTCGCCGCCGCTTGCGAGGATCGTGGACGTCTTTGAGTCCGACCTGGCCGCTCGAATCGTCGACTCGAACGTGCCGGCCAAACTGCAGGCGGGGCAAGTCTTCGATGCCAAGGTCGTTATACGCAATGTGGGCGCGGTAACTTGGGACCGCAAACGGACCGCTGTCGGCTACCATTGGTTCCACCTCGACGGAACACAGATGCAGTGGGATTGCCCGACCACCCCCATAAGCGCGGACATCAAGGCGGGCTGGCCGGTCGTGGCTACCGCCCGTATAAAGGCCCCCGAATACGACGGCCGCTACATACTCGTCTGGGATGTGATGGTCGATGGAGTCTGGCTGTCCACTCTTCCCATCACGCGCGGGGGCGACCTGCTCCCGGTGATCGTCGAGG
>JBMFPI010000213.1:0-6309 GCA_049969195.1 Armatimonadota bacterium | reverse complement strand
TTGTCCGTTGGCGATGGATACCGTCGCCTCCATCTCCCTCTCGCCGGCGGCATTCGTAGCAACCGTCCCTCCAACGTCAACTATCCCCCCTGATACAAGCCCCGCGGGTATGCCGTTTACGGGCTTTATCATCAAACCGGAGGACCTGTCCGGCTCCTGGATGTAGAACCGGTCTGCAAAAACTGCCGTCACGACTCTGCCGGAGATGCCCAGGCTGTCACCGGTCGGCAAGGCCCTGGCCGCCTGTATCGACGAGGCCGGATGCGCGACCACGCTTATTCCGTCGCTCCAACCGCTCCACGGACCGAGATTACCCGCCCCGTCGCGCGCGCACACGGAGCAGTAATACCTGCTTCCGACCGTCCGTCCCGGGTATCGATTTGGTCAACACATCGCCCACATACGCCTCGAAAACATCGTTCGTGCCTGGGCTTGTGCCGATGCGACAGAAGTAGCCGTCTATGCCGGACCGGGTATCTGCGGCTGGCGACCAGTTGAATACCACAAGCGGCCCCGACGTATAAGCCCCGGCATCCGTCGGCGTTCCGGGGGCGCTCGGAGGCGAAGTATCGAGCACGATCGAGTCGGTCGCCGTCGACGAAACGTTGCCGGCAACATCCCTAAACTGAGCATAGGCTGTTCGCATGCCCTCACCTGCCCCCAGTGTCCACGACCGGCTGGCCGCATAAGGTTCCCACGGGTTCCATGGTGAGCCCGCGTTGGCAAACCTCATCTCCGCAACCCCTCTTGGGCAAGAAAATGAGCCCGGGGGATCAGTCGCCGATAGGGTCAGGGTCACGGCCCTAGTGTTGGTGTATGCGGCGCCGGAGTTGATCGAGATCGCCCCCGAAGGAGGAGTCGCGTCGATGCAGAACGGGCCGTAGTCCAGGGCGTCCGGCGTAGGCGCACCGGACAGGTTAACTGACCGCAGATGCAAATAGTAAGCACCCTCGATCGCAGGCTGAAACGCGAGCGCTCCCGTGTTCCAGAGCGGCTCGGCCCCCGTCCAGATATGTGCCGGGCTGGTGTCCCGCACATACTGGAAGCCGAAAACCGTGTTCAAGCCCTCGCCGCCGAAGCCCATCGGGTTAGCGAAGACGAAGCTCGTTCCGGAGGCATAAGCCTGGTCCGGGTTCCTGTCGCAGACGACGTTGACTCCAACTGTCGGGCGGTCCGCAAGCGTCACTGCCGTATGAATCGGGCTTCTCAAGCTCGGGGAGGCGCCGTTCGATGCACAAACCTGGAACGAGTAACGGGTGTTGCTCGCCAGGCCGGAGTGCACCCAGGCAGTGCACCCGGCGGCAAGTTCCGCTCGAAGCGAGGCGGGCATGCCCGAACCCGCGTCTGCGTAGACTCGAAACCCCGTCTCATTGGTGGAATTGTCCTGCCAGGTCCAGGTAATGGACGAAGTCGTGATGTCGGCGGAGCTCGGGTTGGACGGCGCCGCCGGAGGAACGGGCACGTCGGAGGTCTTCGCGCGAAGGATGTCTAGATAGGTGGTATCATAGCCGACATAATTTAGACCACCAGTAGTCGGCGAACCCGTTTCGCCGGGCATAAGCTGGTATGGCAGGTTCGTGTCGATTGCTGATGTCACCGCTCCGGCAGGAACGCAGGGCTCGATCTGGGTGTCCTCGTGCCACTCGTTCCAGGTAGTGACAAGTATGATCCCGCGGTCGCATCGACTCGTGGCCTTGTCAAGCTGAGCCGAAAAGAGCGATCCCTCCGGGCCGTTGTCGGAACCGAGCTTTCGGGACATCGGGGTGTGGTGGTTGCCCCTCACTTCCGAATCGTTGAAGCCAGGCTCGACGCAGGGGAAGTAGCTCACGCCGGCCGAGTTGGCAAGACTCTTCCACGCGCCGTTGTTGGCGTCCCAGAGGTTGACGCTGGTCTGCGAGGCGTACTTGCCCGCACCATAGGTCCGCAGCATGCTGTACTGGTTGTACGACATAACGGCGTCGAAGTTGGCGCATCTCGTGGCGTTCGAACGGGTGGGCGAGGAGCGCGGCAGGTTGCCATACGCCTCGTCTCCCACTAGATAGACCTGATACCCCCTGACTGACGCGGCGGATCGGATGTTGGAGCAGTAGGTCGCGAGGTCTGAGTCACTGAGCTTGATTACGTCGTAGGCCATAACCATCGGCTTGCCGTCGATGCGGAGATAGCCGGGGTTGCCAAAGAGGTTGTCGCAGAGCCAGAGGGTCTCCGATGCGACGTTATCTT
This sequence comes from Armatimonadota bacterium, assembly GCA_049969195.1. Lineage (GTDB taxonomy): Bacteria > Armatimonadota > UBA5829 > UBA5829 > UBA5829 > CALJES01. The sequence goes on along the minus strand of JBMFPI010000213.1, from coordinate 4,086 downwards.
TGGTTATCGGGCCGCTCGTCGGGTTACCGTCGAACATGACGCACAGCTTCAGATCACCGATGTCGGCGTTGGGCAGCATATAGTTCTTGATTGTCAGGGCCGTGTCGTCGGTTGACCCCCAGTAGCTGCAGATGAAAAAGTCGATGCCCGCTCCGCGTGCCCATAGAAAATGCGCGCTTATTGCCTGAGGATCTTGAGAATCATACCAGCCGAGCGCCGGCTGCTGTGCCGGAAGCAGGTACCATCGGATCGCCGAAATGATTCCCGCGGGACTGTGGAAGTTATTGGCCCCATACCATGGATAGTAGTGAGCGCCGACGGTATACTCGGCTGCGGCCGCCATTCCGACCCAGCCTGCGAGGACACTCGCCAGCGCGCCGATCACACTTCTCCGGACGATTCTCAACACCCGATCACCACCTCTACCTCGCCGACACCGTGACTAACCTTCAGCAGCCCCGTCTTAGAGTCGTACGCCCACCCGTGATTTTTGCCCGGCCTCACGATCTGCGGCAGATCTCGACCCGCGCAGCGGACCGATTTCGGACGGCGCGCGACAACCAATCGATCCACGCTTGCTCGCGCAGTCGCGTACCGTACCTCGTTCGCAGCGTACTCCACCCTTGTGAGCGGCGCGGACACTCTCACCAGGTGGTTCTCGCCCTTTGGCGCCATCTCGGGAAACGTCCCCATTGCGTAGACATAGGCTGTCGGCGCCCAGGTAATGTTGCACCACCAGGTGTCCAGTCCGGCCTGAACCGTGCCGCCACCCATAAGCAGAATGAACCCGTTCACCTCGGTCTGATACATTCCGGCGTTCAGAAAGTGGGTCGCCCATTTCTTATGGTCGGGGTTCCCAGTCGCTTCGAAGAGGTCCGCTTCGAGCATCGACTGGTGGAACCCGTGGTAAGGCATCACGTGGTAGCAGACGGTCTGCTCAGCGATACCGGCGAGGCCGTTCGAGTCCCTGCCCAGAAAGCGGTCGAATATCCACCTGCGCAGGCGTTCAGCAATCCTGACATAGTCGGGGTGCTTATCGCGCCGGCTCAGCAGATACCGCGCGGCGTTCATAGCGACGAAGCCAGAGTAGTTTTCCTTGTCCTTGCCCTTATAGTTGGAGGCCCATTCAAGACGGACGTTCGAGGGTACGTCTCCGAAGATCCCCAGCCACCTGTTGTTCTTGCACGGAACCGCCAGAAGCCACTCCTCCGCCCGCCGCGCAGCGGCGAGATAGGAGCTGTTGCCCGTGGTCGCGGCCATTTCCTCTAGAAAGATGATGTTGTCGATCACGTTCGCGGTGAAGTCGTCATTGGGTTCTGCCGTCCTAGGGTTAACACGATAGTGCCAGTTGCCCGCTGGAAGCTGCAGCCGCAAGAGGGCGTCGGCTATCCCGGAGCAGTACTTCAGGTATGCGCTGTCGCCGGTTAGGTGATAGATTCGCAGCACGGCATATGCGCCGGCGCCCTGCTCTTCCAGCGAAATCAGGTCTCCTCCGAGTTGTTCGTCGGCGACCTCTCCCACGTCCCCGTACGGCCACAGAAAGATCGTCTTGCCCTCAACATCTCCCACGACTTTGCCGATGCAGGTCTTGGTGATCGACAGGTTACCGCACGGCCAGGCCGGTGGAATTAGGTGCGCGGGAGCCATCAGCCAGGCCGCCAGTTCCTTCGCGCGTTGCAGCCCGCGCACGTCGCCGGTGAACATGTAGTAGTCCAGGAGGCCGTTGATGAAGAACGAGAACTCCTGCGGCACGTACATGGTCGGCGTGCCTACGGTGCCGTTAAGATTGATGGTGACGGCATATACATATGGCGGCCACTTCTTCCCGTCTTCGTCTCTGATCCAGTTGCCGACCGCGTTTTCGGCAGCCCAGAACATGAACTCCATCGGCCGGGTGATCATGTCTTTGTAGGGCCAGCGCGGCAGTACCGCGCCCGACCTGTCGAAATGCACGTTGCCAATCCCGTAGAGCTCTGTACCTGCGGGTGTGCGGCGGATTTTGACGTTCCTGAACTCGGCCGCGCAATATCGGGCTGCGACACCGCCGCGTCCCCCTGTAAGCAACGGCAAAATCCCGCCCTGCAGCACAGGCCTGCCGTTGAGATAGGTCAGAACCTGTCTTCCCGCAACAACGACCTTCATGTGGTAGACTCCCTTTCTATTTCCTGGTGTAGAAGAAGGGGTAGTGTGCTGCCACGGGCAGACGTTGGTGAGCTCTTCTTTGCCGTCAACGACCTGATAGATGGCGACGGTGTAGAGATCTTCGTACTCCGGACCGTTCCAGGCCCTGTATGGTTCTCTGGCGAGCGCGCAGATACCGTAGTTGGCGTCGTCCGGGTAGCTGAATACCAGACCAGCTCTCGCGGATTTTCCCTCCGGGTTCCATGTAATGTCGGCTTCAACGGTCAGGTCACCCGTAAACCTCGTCTGAACGGACAGTGCCCAATTCTCCCCGGCACCGCCCAGGCGAACAAAGCACGCTGAGTCGGTGTACGCCCCGCCGAGACCTTCAGCGGGCCGCCGCTCCCATGGTCCAGCGGCCAGGGCAGCGTGCGCGAGGCTGCCGCAGGTTAGTAGCAAAACAGCAAACTTCATCTCTGAGGAACTCCAGCAGACAGAATCTACAACCATGCGCATAGCACGCAGCTCTACTCAAAAACGACCATTATATGCACATCCAGCCGCGGAACGATAACCTGGACGCCCTCCGGGGTCCTGGTGAGCGCCAGCGGCGTGTGGCCCGGTTCGAGGTACGCGTTTGAAACGTCGGTCCTGGAAAGTTCCACCTTGATTCCGGTAATAGGCACTGTCTCCTCGCGCTGGGACGGGTTGTTTTCGGGAAGAGCCCGGTCCGCGCTCGTGTTCAGCTCGTTAAGCAGGTGGACGATCAGCCGCTTACCTTCGTTCTGCGTGTAGAACGCCGCCTGAACGCACAATGGCGCATCTACGCGCACCGGCGGCCTGTTTGGTCCAGCCGCCCAGCGGACGGCGTTGGTAATCAGCCTTCGCTGATACTGATAAGGCGCGATGAAATAGGCCTGCCCCATATCCGAAGCAAAGTAGACGCACCTACCCCGGCCGGGCTGGTTGAGCACGATGAACGGCCGCTCTGTTGGCACCTGCAGCCTTCGTCCAAGCTTCACCGCGCCGGGAGCGACTTCGACGTTCGTCGCCCACCCGATATATTGCAGCCGGTCGGAGCCCCGGCGGTAGTTCGACCGGACCACAGGGTCGTCCGCAATGGGGTGCAGGTCAGGAGGCTTAATCCCGAGATAGACCTCGACCCATTTGGGGTAGTTGGGCCAGCGTGCGGAGAAGTCCTCGGTGCCCTTGAAGTGCGCACCAAAGACATCCGCCAGGCCGAAATCGTCGCGGCGGTCTCCGAACTCGTTGCAAATGGAGCTCTCGTGCAAAGCCACCAACCCGCCGCCGTTGGCGACAAACTGCCTGAGATTTGCGATCGCCTTTTCGCTCAGACAGGCGGCGTTCGGCAGGATGAGCACCTTATATCGACTGAGTGTGTCCGCGTTCTCGACGTCAGGCTCTATTATTATGTCCAGGGGCAGGTGATCCTCCATCATGGCGCGGAAGACACCAACGGCCGACTCCATATGGGCAGGCATCCTGCGCTCGCCAGGGGGCGGTTTGCCTATGTCCGGCGTATCTACGCCGCTGCCGATCCACGACCCAAGTGGAACTTCCAGGCGTGCGCCGGGAATGCCGTAAAGCAATCGGCTACTTTCCCCGACAAGCATCGCCGCCCATTTGAGCGATTTGGCCTGTGTGGCAAACGGTTCGCGCTCCTGGATCATCTTGTTGAAGCGCGAGAGCGGGGTGTCGGCGTTCTGCTGCCAGAAGCCCTGGCCCACGAGGCATCCGTTGGTCAGGACGGTCATCTCTCGCACCTCGCATTCGGCGAGCGGCGGCTGCATGTTGAACTGCCCCTGCTCGCACAGATAAGGCAACATCCAGGCGGGACTGTCGCCCGTCAGGCCGCGATAGTAACGGCAGGTGAACGCGGGCAGCAGGTTGGAGCCCTGGTCAGGCGGGAAGTCCCAGAGCAGTTCGACGAATGGCGCGTCCAGC
>JBMFPI010000212.1:0-6338 GCA_049969195.1 Armatimonadota bacterium | reverse complement strand
AACCGATTCTAGCAGAACCGGTCGGAGTCGAACCACCAGCTCTCTCAGCTTTCCACTGCCGACGGGACAGGCTCCAGAGGTTGGGGTGAGGGTGGAGTGCGCTGCGCGAACTCAGCATTGTGCAGGATACCCCGGTTTGTGCGCCTGGGCATTCCCGCCCGCAAGATTGAACCGATACTTCAAGCGACTGTGCCTTGACAGACGCCAAAACCGGTGCTATACTCCGAAATGTCAGGTGAAAGTACGGATGCCGCGGTCCCGGCCAAACCGCGCAGGAGGCGTGGGGTCGGGGCGGCTGGTCGAAGAGGAAAGGAATGCCTCTGGGAACCCGCCGCGACATGGATGCGCAGTCAGAGCGGAGTTTCGAGGGGGAACCGCGGGCAGTTGCCGCGATCGGAGAGTCGCTGCACGTGCCCCACGTTCGCGACAAAACTGTCTTCGTCTTGCCACAGGCTGACGCGCCGCCCAAGCGATCAGTCGCCATCCAGGCGAACCTCCCGGGCTACGACTATTGCCGACGTCTAACTGGTCCGGCCGTTGGGCACACAGCAGGTCGGCGGGCGCTTGAGGGGCTGCACGGTCTGTCTGCAGGGGTAGTTGTCGTGGAGAATGAGAGGAGCAGAGAAGTGGGCGCGGAACCGATAGAGGACGTACAGGACGAACGGGTTGTCTCTCTGACCAAACGCGAGATAGAGGTCTTGAGCCTCGTGTTGGAGGGCAAGTCCTCCAGAGAAGTGGCCGCAACCCTGGTCTGCAGCAAGCGCACCGTGGACTTTCACCTGGCAAGGATCTACGAGAAGCTGCAGGTGTCAAACCGGGTGCAGGCGATGCGAAGAGCTGCGCTCCTGGGTCTAGTGGACGTGCCCTTCGCCGGAAAGCCAGCCCAGAACTGAAAATGGGCCGGGCCCAGCTCACGATGAGTAGCAGGGCTCCAGGAGTGCCCGGGCCATCAGCGCGGTCGGGCAGCCGCCGCAAGCTCGCAGTGGTCGCGCTGGTCGGCGTCTTGCTGGCGGCCGGCCGCGCGTCCGGCGCGCACACGAGCGTGCCTTTGCCCAACGCGGAGATCACCGACTTCGCCTCGGGCATCGCACAGTACTGGTCGACGTATGCGGTCGGCAACTTCGCACCGGGACCGGAGTTCTTCGCCGATTCGAATAACTTCAGGTCCGCGCCTTTCGCCCAGGGCATTGGGGGCATCGACCTCATTCAACCTCCGGGTGTCGTCTTCGGCGCCGGGATCGTGCGCCAGGTCGACGCAATTCCAGGGCGAATCTATTTCCTCGTCGGGTTTCAGGACCTGTTCGACTCCACTTACATGCCGCCGCCTGCCCGCCGGTACGCTCACTTCTTCGGAATCCAGCCTGCCGGCGATATGACCCCGCCGCAGCCGTTCACGATGGGCAGCGTCAGGTGGACGGGACCGAACCTATGGTTCTACAACGACATGCCCGGCAATTCCACTCAGATCGGCGGAATGCACCGGTGCACGGCGGCCTGGGCCGCTGAAAATAGCCAGATATCCATCTGGAGCGGGGTTTGGGTGTTGGGAGACGCGCCGGTGTCCCCGAGCCCGACCGTTTTCGACACCGATTCGTTCGCGCTCTTCGAGTTCGATAATGCCCCGCGGGGCTTGCTTTGCAACCCAGGCTTCGACGCCGTGGAAAACCTGACCCCCGACTATGACCCGAACGATGTTCATCGGATCACGTTGCCGATCTTCTGGGCGCCAGTCGGTGGAGGGATCGGTCAGAAGGACAGTTACTATACCGAGGCCGCTTTTCGACGCAGCGGCTCAGCCGGTTTGAGAATCTACAACCACCGCGGCTGTATGATGCGCGGGATGACTCAGAGGGTCGTCGTCCCAGAAGGCAACCACGGGGTCACATTTTCCATCTATGTCAAAGCGAACGCAAGCGCCGGCACGCTCGCGAAGGCAGGAATAGATCCTGCAGGCGGGCAGGACCTGAACTCGCCGGGGATAATCTGGAGCTACTACTCACGCACGGACGAAACCTGGCAGCAGATCAGCGTCTCAACTTCTTGTACCCCCGGGAGTGTCGTTAGCATCTTCGTGGCAGCCGAGACGCAGCCCGGCACCACAGGCAGCAGTCACTACGCCGACTTCGACGACGCCGCCCTCACTTTCTCGGTAGATCTTACTCCGCCGACCGACTTTACCGTCTCGGCCCCTAGCCCGACCACGCTGACTCGGTTCCTGCGAGCGACGACCAGCCCCCTGCCGACCGATCCGGAGACGGGGATAGCGTCCGTGGAGTACGCCGTCGGCACCACTCCTGGCGGTCAGGATGTGCGACCATATGTGTCGATCTCAGACCCGAGTGTGATTACCATTACCGGCCTGTCGCTGGTGCCGGGGCAGAGTTATTACATCAGCGTACGTGCGACCAACGGCGCAGGCCAATCGACCGTGTCTGTCAGTAATCCCATCCAATGCTCTCCCAGGCCGTACACCTACTCTTGGTCCTCGGTCCAGCACATATCACGCAGTGCTTTCAGCGCCGATGGCGTCCGACTTGCCGCGGGGCCGCCCGGGACCGTCTACGCGGTCTGGCGCCAGTCGAACGACCTCAACTGGAACGGTGCCAACTCCCAGGTGATGTTCCGCGAGCGCACCGGTTCGGCGTGGGGTGAACCGGTCGTGCTCAGCGCGACGCCGAACCTGTGGTGGCCCGACGTTGCGTGGAACGGCTCCGAGGTCGGAGTAGCGATTTTAAGCCCCGGCGACAGGCTGCAGAACGCTCTGCGGGTGGCGGTCCGACCTACCCCAGGAGCATTTGCGGAGCAATACGTCAGGTCCAACGTGTCCGCATTCGTGCGTATAGCCCACACACCCGAAACCGGTTGGCTGATAGGGTGCAGATTGAACAGCCTTAACGACCCGCTCAAGTGCAGGCCTGCGCTCGTTACCCAGAAGCCCGTGTGGAGCTACGAGATTTTGCCCGAGGGGGTGTATGCGTCGAGTGATATGCGGGTGGCCCTGTGCACAGTCGGATCCAGAACCCATATCCTGTGGGGCCGCCTGGACTCCGGCGAGCCGCACCTGTACTATTGTTCGCGGAGTTCCGGGGCTGTGTATTCGCAGCCCAGGCTGGTCGCGCACGGCGTGGGCGCGGGTGACATTGCCTCGGCGGGATCAACTATTCACGTAGTCTACTCATTGAATGGGGAAGTCTGGTATACGAGCTCTGCTGACGGCGTCACGTTTGAGGATCCCTCGTACCTTGGTCCGGGCATCCACCCGGGCCTTTGTACCGAGCCGAGTGGTCGTGTTCACTGTGTGTTCTTTTCACCGACCGGCGAGCTGAACGAAAACGGCGTTCCCCTGGTTGAGCCGATTCATATGTTCAGGGACGCGGAAGGCTGGTCGGTTCCACGCGCCATCTGCACGCCTTCGTGTACCAGCGGGGTCTGGGCTCAGGAACCGGGTGAGCTTGTTGCCGACTCCGGGGGCGGCCTGCACTTCGCCTGGTCGAACAACCCCCACGATCGCGGCACACAGCAGGGGCAGTTCCAGGGTTACTACTGGATCGACTACTACACGACCACTCCCGTCACGCCCGAGGGTGGACCGATTTTGCAGGCCAAGCTCTGGGGCGACGATGCTCCCGCGAAGCAGCTCGGCTGGGCTCCGAGCAAGGTCGTAGATTTGGTTTCGGCACAAGTCACGGCCACAGGCACCTTCAAGATGCAGGTGGCCTCCACCTGGAAGAGCGTGCCGTACTTTTGCGTCGAGCAAGAGGATCGCGTTTCAGCCATCAAGGTGATTGCGGGAGACGCGCAGGATTCTCCCGTGCCCGTCCTGTCGATCTCGCCGGGCGATTTAGTCAGCGTTTCCGGGGTGATAGCGACCACCAACGGTGAACGCACCATCGGATATCTGGCCTCAGACGGCACCGCGCACGGCGTGAGCTATCAAAACCTGGGCAGAGCGGCAGAGCTGATCGCACCGCTTCTTATGGGGGTTCGATCCGTGGGAGGTGCGACCGCGCCCTGGGCGCAGGGGGTCAAAGACGGCGTCGGCCCGAACAACGTGGGGCTGCTCGTCAAGATCGCGGGGCGGGTCGTCGCGACCGGTACGGACGAGCGCGGTGTGAGGATTCTCTACGTCGATGACGGGTCGCGTGCGCCGTGCGGCCCCGCCTTCGGCTGCAAGGTTTACGCTCCCGGCTCCAGTGCGCAGACAGGGGATTTCGTGACGGTTGTCGGGGTTTCATCCCTCGAGCTTGACGGCCAGGACTACATACGCGTAGTTATCCCCCAGTCCTCGGACAGCGTGAGCATACTCTGATTACCGCGGCCTTTGCCGTGTGGCAAGGGTCGGAAAAACACCTTTCTCTTCCCAGCTTGCTGCGATACAGCCCAAACCCGGTGTTTTCAGCGATTCGACGCTCCCGGGCTGAGCGGGAGAATCGCCGAAAACCCATCTATCGCAACGGCCTGATTATCCTTTCTTCCACTTGTGGAACTCTTCGCTGTCGACTTCCACAAACGGCGGGCCCTTGGTCTTGTCCTCACGCTCGAGGTGGCAGATGCCGTCGGCGACTCCAAGGAACGTGAACCTCTCGCCGGTCGGTGAGATGACACGGTCCATGCGCTTGATGCCGTAGACGCTGGGGCCGGTTGCGGCGATTATGTCGCGTCGGATGACTGCCATCGGCTTTTGCATGAAGCAACCCCCTTACAAGCTCCTGACCTATTATTATACCGCATCGCGAAATAGAGCATGTGTTCGATTGACAGGACTGCTCGAACGAAGTATTATCTGGACACGCCCAATTCGTGCCGGCGCGCGTCTCGTCTTCGCAAGCGCTCAGGACAATCTCGGCTCTGGAACTTGAGAGAGTTTTTTCGGCCGCGACGAGACGAGTACCGCGAGCCGTGAGGTCGCGTCAGACGACCGTATGACCGCCCAGAATCACACAGGCTATTGCGACAGGACACAAATCCGGCGTCTTCGGCTGTTCGACGCTTCTCAGCTAAGCGGGAGAATCGCTGAAAACACCCCTGCCGCAATGACGCCGAATAACAGCAGGAGGTCATTCGCACGTGAGCGTTCAGACTCTGCCGACAGGAACTGTCGAACGGAGGCCGCCGAGACGTCGACTCCGCAGAAAATCTGTTTGGCGCCGAATCGCCTGGCCTGCGGCGAAGTACTCCGCAGTAGCTGCGACGATCTTTATGCTGGGTCAGATAGTGGCGGGCAATGTCGCGAGGCCTCTCAAACTGCTGCGCAGCGAGTCCCGCGAATCGCGGCTGATCGCAGCCGAGATCGAGTCCCTCAGAAAACAAAACGCAGCTCTGGAACGCCAGCTCGCCTACCTGAAGACCCGGCGAGGAATGGCTCAGGCTGCCCGCAAACTCGGCTACGTTAAGCCCGGCGAAATACTGCTGGTGCTGCCGGCAGAGAGCCCGGGACCGGCCGGGAAGAAGCCGCGTCAATAGCCCGCACAGATAAGCCGAACCATTGGCAAGATCGAGCCGATCTACCGGCGCTTCAAACTGCTGCCCGGCAGCATTGCATGTACGAAAAACTCATAATCCACCCAAGACCGCCTCTCTTGGGGCGCACCTGCAGACTATGGGATTGGGGGCTTGTCGTGTGTTATGCGCGCCGAGTTCGCTCCCACGGCGCCTGGCGGTTATTGAGTTGGGCGAAGATAACGTGTCGGTAGTACGTGCTGCCTTTCGGGCGGCACTGCTCTCGGCGGAGAGGACCGGCGTAGAATGACGCGGCGCGAACGTGTTATCGCGGCAATCAATCACGCCCAGCCTGATATCTGTCCTTACACTATCGAGCTTACGGGACAGGCATACGATCGGCTTGTCGAATATGTTGGCGACCCCGGATACGTCGATTGTATCGGCACCCATATTACTGCGGCAAAATACGGCTCGAAGGTTGAGGACCCACCTGGGTCGGGTTATTGGCGGGATCACTTCGGCGTGGTCTGGAACAAGAAGGGCATCGACAAAGACATAGGCGTCGTCGAGAAGTATTTGATATCCGAACCCAACCTGAAGAAATACACCTTTCCCGAAGTTGACCCCGCCGTGGTCCGTCGGGCCTGTGAGGATCTGTTTGCAAGGGCGGGAGATACTTTCACCGTGTTCAATATGGGGTTCTCCACATTCGAGCGCGCCTGGACCCTCAGGGGGATGGAGAACCTGCTTGTCGATATGGTTACCGAGCCCGGTTTCGTCCACGGATTACTCGACGCCATTTGCGAGTTCAACCTTGGGGTAATGAACGAGGTCCTCAAATATCCTATTGGCGGACTCCTGTTCGGCGACGATTGGGGTCAACAGCGCGGCACGAT
>JBMFPI010000211.1:0-6356 GCA_049969195.1 Armatimonadota bacterium | reverse complement strand
CTACAAGGATTATTTCCATTATTGGCGTTCAGAACATCGGAACAGTCCTGATACGCAACCCTCCGCAGGCCCCGCATCCTCCCGACAGCGTGGAGACCCTTCACTGCCCGCAGCGTGATATCGATGCTAATGCGCTACAACGCAAGCCCGGCCTTTTCGGCAATTCGACGCTACTCAACCAAGCGGCGGAATAAAGGCCGAGAACGCACCGCATTGCAGCATCCTGAGCAAGAGACAGTTCAGTTTCGCGGGAATCAGGTTATGTTGAACTTGTTTCAACATGCACACTCCAGAGGGCAGGATTCTGAATCGAGTTCAGGATAACAGGTTCCCGGCTGTTTGCGCCCCCTAGACTGCACTCCTTATTCCCGCGAAAAAAATGTTGACACGGGCCCTTCGCGGCCCTATAATTACCAAAATCGCAGAGCGCCTTTAACTGCAGCCCCGTGAGGCTCAGAAGGCCGGAAGTGAATAACGTTTTCCACGCAGGTCATCACGAGCAAGCCTTCTTGCCGTCTCACGGGCAGGGAGGCTTTGTTTGTAATGGAAGCCACGAAGGTAATGGACGAAAACGAGATTCGACGGGCCCTGATCCGCATCGCGCACGAGATAATCGAGCGCAATAAGGGCGCCCAGAATCTTGTTGTGATAGGAATACAATCGCGAGGCGTGCCGATGGCGAAGCGGCTTGCCAGACTCATCTCCGAAATCGAGGGCATCGAGGTTCCTCTGGGTAGCCTGAATGTTGCGCTCTACCGGGACGACTTCGCTACCCGCTCCGCACGCACCATCAGTGCTAGCGACATTCCCTTCGATGTGACCGACAAGACCGTGATCCTGGTGGACGAGGTCCTTTTCACCGGGCGCACAACGCGGGCAGCGCTCGACGCGATTATGGACCTCGGCCGCCCCGCCGTCATCCAGCTTGCTGTCCTGATCGACCGGGGCCATCGCGAGCTGCCGATACGTGCGGACTATGTCGGCAAGAACCTTCCCACGGCAAAAAGAGAGAGAGTCGATGTTCACTGGGTCGAAACGAAAGGCGAAGACGCAGTGATGATTGCCAAGTAGGCAGTTCGCGGTTGTCGGTTCTCAACATCTGTGAGCCGCGGGCTTGAATACTCAGGATCGCATACGGGCAGCTGATAGCTGGAGGGCTGGGCAGATGCAATTCACGCGCAAAGACATTCTAGGCCTGCAGGATATGACTGCCGCGGAAATCGGCCTGATCTTGGATACGGCTGAGTCGTACAAGGAAATACTGCGCCGGCCGGTCAAGAAGGTGCCGATTCTCCGTGGCAAGTCAATCTGCACGCTCTTCTACGAGAACTCGACGCGCACCCGGTGCAGCTTCGAACTCGCGGCGAAGATCATGAGTGCCGACACGACAAGCGTTTCCACAGGCGGGTCGTCCATCCAGAAGGGGGAGTCGTTCAAGGATACCCTACTGACGCTCGAAGCGATGGGGATGGATCTTTTCGTGATTCGCCATTCAGCAAGCGGCGCGCCTCATTTCGCGGCGCAGGTGGTCAAATCCAGCGTGGTCAACGCTGGCGACGGCATGCATGAGCATCCCACTCAGGGCCTCCTGGACATGTTGACCATACGCGAATGCAAGGGCCGGATTGACGGACTGAAGGTGCTCATAGTCGGCGACATTATGCATAGCCGGGTGGCACGTTCGAACCTTTGGGGGCTTTCAAAGATGGGCGCCGAGGTCCGGCTTTGCGGTCCCAGGACGCTTCTTCCCGCTGAGGTCGAGAAGCTGCCCGTCAAAGTCTTCACCGACTTAGATTCGGCAATTGAGGGTGTGGATGTGGTTAATGTGCTGAGGATCCAGCTTGAGCGTATGGACCGCGGGTTCTTCCCCTCGATTCGTGAGTACACGAACCTGTTTGGCATCAACAAAGCCCGACTGCGGAGAGCGCAAAAGGATGTGCTGGTGATGCATCCCGGGCCGATGAACCGCGGGATCGAGATAACTCCGGAAGTTGCTGACGGCGAGTTTGCCGTTATCACGGATCAGGTTACAAACGGGGTGGCCGTGCGGATGGCGCTCCTGTATCTGTTGCTCGGAGGTGGATCAAGTGTGGGCACTGCTTAGGGGAGGCCGCGTCATCGACCCTTCAAGTGACCTTGATGAACTCAGCGACGTCGTCGTCGGCGACGGGCGGATCGTGTCTGTGGGCAATTTCGCGCTCGCGGTAAACAAAAGCCAGCCGGTTCCCTTTCTTGACAGGGAAAAGATGAGCGAGCTGCGGGTCTACGACTGCACCGGTCTGATAATCTGCCCCGGGCTTGTCGATATGCACGTCCATCTCCGGGAACCCGGTTTCGAGCATAAGGAAACAATCGCTTCGGGGGCTCAGGCAGCTGCAGCAGGCGGGTTCACGACGATTGTAGCAATGCCCAATACCAGGCCCGCGGTGGACAACCGCGCGGTGGTGGAATACGTGATGGAGCGGGGCAGGGAAGCGGTTGTGAACGTGTTCACAGCGGGGGCGGCCACCAAAGGCAACGAAGGTGTAGAAATGGCCGAGATCGGGGATATGGTCGCAAGCGGGGCTGTCGCGATCTCCGACGATGCGTCTCCCATCCAGAGCGCGGACCTGATGCGCCGAGTTATGGAATACGGCAAAATGTTTAACATACCCATACTCGCGCATTCCGAGGACAGGTCGATGACTCGCGACGGTGTGATGAACGAGGGCATCACCAGCACGATCCTGGGCCTGCGTCCCTGGCCCAGGCAGGCCGAGGAGATCATAATCTGGCGAAATATCCTGCTTGCGGATCTTGCCGGTTGTGCGCTGCACGTTCAGCATGTGACGACCGCGGGGGGGGTCGAGGCGATCAGGTGGGCAAAATCGCGCGGCATTCGCGTGACGTGCGAGACATGCCCACAGTATTTCTCGCTTACCGACGAGGCGCTGGCCTCTTTCGATACGAACGCCAAGTGCTGTCCGCCGCTGCGCACTCAGGCTGACGTAGATGCGATCAAGCGAGGGCTGGCAGACGGGACGATTGACGTGATCGCGACAGACCACGCTCCACACGCGCGGGAGGACAAGGAAGTCGAGCTTCAGGAAGCGGCGTTCGGAATGGTGGGCCTCGAGACGGCGCTCTCGCTCGTGATAACGAACCTGGTCAAACCGGGCGTATTGTCGATCGGGGATGCGATCTCGAAGATGACGACCGCCCCGGCGCATGTGCTGGGGCTTGATTGCGGCACGCTCAAGGAGGGCGCGCCGGCCGACATCACGGTGATTGACCCGGATGCGAGTGTGACCGTCCGCAGTTCCGAGTTCAAATCCCTCGGCCGCAACACTCCGTTCGAGGGGTTCGAGCTGACGGGCAGGGTTGTGGCGACTATCGTCGGCGGGGAGATCGTGAGCGGCGAGCTGAGAACCGCTGAGTCGGCGAAGGCGATGAAGCGCTGAATCCCCCTCTCTTGGGGGAGAGGGCCGGGGTGAGGGCGCATAGTTCCCCTCTCCCGGGGGAGAGGGCTGGGGTGAGGGCGCAACGCCCCTCTCCTGGGGGAGAGGGCTGGGGTGAGGGCGCAAAGGTTGGCACACGGATCGACCCGTCAAGAAATACAAACCGCCAAGCGTCTGCGCCGAGAACAGACGCCTCTTGAATCGCGGCTCTGGGGAGCGCTGAGAGCTGGTCGATTGGGGGGATTCAAGTTCAGGCGCCAACACCCGATCGGGCGTTACATAGTCGACTTCTGCTGTGAAGAAGCTCGGCTTATCACGGAAGTCGACGGCGATAGCCACGCGGAGCGAGAGGTGTATGACAAGCGCAGAACGGCCAGGCTGGCTGAACTCGGCTATGCAGCGGTGCGTGTCGCGAATCAGGATGTGTCGCACAACTTGGACGGCGTGCTCGAGATGATTTTGGGAGTGTGCGAGAAGCGAAGGTCTTAGCGTCCAGACCCTGGCCCCCGGTAGAGGGAACGGGCGGATGCTGAGCGCCGGCGGACTGGGGCCGATCAGCGCGCAATCTGCAGTGTGCGGGCGCGGTGAAACAAACCCGGGGACAGCCACGATCACACCGGAGGTTGGTTCATTGACCCCGGTTTGCAAGTTCTGTCCTGGCGGGGTCTGCGCGAATTGCGGCGAAGCGTAGGTGGGTTGGTAGGTTACCCGCAGGGCGGCTAAGACGGCGGAATCAGAAGCTGACGCTGGCGCACAGGCGGAAGTGCGGAGGTATTAGCCTGCAGCAACTTGTTGCGATAGGACGGCAACGGGGCGTCTTACGTGATGCGACGCTTCTCAACTGGTTGATAGAATGAGCCGGAGACGCGCCTATCGCAACAGCCTGGAGTTTGAGGGCAAGATATGAATGACCTATACGAGAGTATCTTCGATGCTGGCTGTATCAAATTCGGCGAGTTCAAACTGAGGAGCGGGATCATCTCCCCAGTATATGTGGACTTTCGGGGACTCGTGTCGAAGCCGGCGCTGCTTCGGCAAATCGGTGAAGCGCTGGCGGATCGGGCGCGGCAGATCGGGTGCGATCGGATTGCGGGGATTCCTTATGCAGGGGTGCCGCTCGGAGTTGCAGCGGCGCTCGCGGGCAATATCCCCATGATCTACCCTCGCAAGGAAGTCAAACATTACGGCACTGGCAAACAGATCGAGGGCGAGTTCAAGGCCGGCCAGAGAGTCGTCATCATTGACGACATCATCACCGACGGCGCTTCCAAGATCCAGGCAATCAAGCCTTTGAAGGATGCCGGGTTGGTAGTGACTGACGTCCTTGTGATTCTCGACCGCGAGCAGGGTGGCGCCGCGATTCTTGAACGCGCCGGTTACAAGCTACACTCGATCGGGAGGCTCTTGGAGATGCTCGACGCTCTTGTCGCCGTCGGCAAGGTCGATAGCGACACGCGCGCCAGGGTGATGGAGTTTGTGAAGGCGAATCAGTTCGCGTGAGCATGTTGTTGGCATAGGGGTCTATCGTTGAAAGCGATCTTGCTTTTGGAAGACGGCAGAACATTTGAAGGCGAGTCGATCGGTGCCTCCGGCACTACAATCGGGGAGACGGTGTTCGCCACCGCTATGACGGGTTACCAGGAGATGCTGACCGATCCGTCATTCGCGGGACAGCTCCTGACGCTCACCTATCCGCTGATCGGCAACTACGGCGTGAATCCGGAAGATGTCGAGTCCAGCAAGATACAGGTGGAGGGGTTCATCGTCCGCGAGCTCTGTGAGAGGCCCTCGAACTGGCGGATGAGTCTAAGTCTCAAGGATTATCTTAGGCAGAACGGCATCGTGTCCATGCAAGGAGTTGACACGCGTGCGCTCACGCGGCATTTGAGGGTACGCGGGGTGATGATGGGCGCGATCTCCACCGAGCTGACGACCTCCGAGCTCAGGGCTGAACTCGACAAGGCCCCGAACTACGGGGAGATCAACTTCGTTGAGCGTGTATCGACGAAAGTGGCCTACGAATGGGCCGGCGACGAGTGCAGCAGGCTTCCCTCCACCCATCCTTTGCCTTCAGGGCAAGAGAGTCAAGAAATGTCCCCCTCTGCCCCTGGCGGAGAGGGCAAGGTGGTTCCTGTCTGCCCATCCTCGGGAGAGAGCAAGGCATTTTCTCCCTCTCCCCGCAAGGGAGAGGGTGAGGGGCAAAGATACCACGTCGCGCTTGTGGACATGGGGATCAAGCGAAACATTGCCCGATGTCTCGCGAGAGAGGGCTGTCGCGTAACGATCCTGCCGCACAACGCGAGTGCCCACGATGTGCTCGCGCTCAACCCCGACGGAGTAGTTTTCTCGCCCGGGCCTGGCGATCCGAAAATGCTCACGAGGGGGGTGGAGACGATGCACAAACTGATCGGCAAGCTGCCCATTATGGGTATCTGCCTGGGACATCAAATGCTTGGACTGGCGCTCGGCGGGGACACTTTCAAGCTGAAGTTTGGGCACCGCGGCGCAAACCACCCTGTGAAGAACCTGCTTACAGGCAAAGTGAGCATCACGGCCCAGAACCACGGCTACGCTGTGGATCCCGAGAAGCTGTCGAGTGATGTACAAGTTGAACGAATAAACCTAAACGACGACACCGTCGAGGGACTTCGCCACAAGAGCTTGCCAATCTTCTCGATCCAGTATCATCCGGAGGCCAGCGCCGGGCCGCTGGATGAGAGGTACCTGTTCAGGGACTTTGTGGAGATGTTGGCAGCCCAACACTGATTGCTGAGGAGTACACTTGCCCAAGAGGACTGATCTAGAAAGAGTTATGGTGGTCGGCTCCGGGCCGATCGTGATCGGACAAGCGGCGGAATTCGACTACGCCGGCACTCAGGCGTGCAAGGCGTTGCGCGAAGAGGGCATTTCCGTTGTTCT
>JBMFPI010000210.1:0-6364 GCA_049969195.1 Armatimonadota bacterium | reverse complement strand
CGATCTGACGCGCGGGGCGTCTTGATCGGTGAACTGGGCTGGATAGTCGAGAGCAACCCCGCGCATGCCCTCGACTTCTGCCATCGCGGCGATCTGATCTGCAAGGGCAATCCCGTCCCGGTATCCATGCGCCATGAACCGGTCTGCACACGGCGAGAATGGGACCAGCCCACTGCCGATCCGGTATGTGGTTTCTCTTGTCATCAGTTGACCTCCGGGGTTCCTTCGGCAGGGGTAAAGTTGATACCTTCGATGGGAGGCTGACGGTGAACCCCGCTCAAGCGTTCTTCAAGACAACGGCCTCGACGATGTTGGCAGCATCCTCGCACTTGTCGATGGCCGTTTCAAGGTGCTCGTAAATCTCCTTCCACTTGATGACTTCGATGGGGTCCTGTTCGCGCTCGAAGAGCCCGGCAATCGCGTGCCTGCTGATCTTGTCGCCCTCGTTTTCGAGACGGTTGACCTCGATCCAGCGGGCTTTCATATTCTTGATGTCCCGCAAGTCCTCCATACGATCTACCAACGCCTCCGTTTCCTCCGCGGCACGGAGGATGACGTTAGCAAGCGCAATCGCGTCCGGAGTAACACTCTTGACGCCGTACAAATGCAGACGCTGTGCTGTAGCATAGATGAAATCGAGGATGTCGTCGAGCGCAGAGGCCAGCGCGTGAATGTCTTCCCGATCCATCGGGGTAATGAAGGTGGTGTTGAGCTTCTCGATAATGCGATGTGCTATCTCGTCTCCGGTGCTCTCGATCATTTCTATCTTCATGCGCTTCTGATCGAGATCGGTGTAATCTTCAAGAAATGCCCGGATGAGCCTTGCACCCTCGACCACGTTAGCGGCCTGCTGGCGAAAGAGCTCGAAGAACTTTTCTTCTTTCGGAATCAACCTAAGGCGCATAGGTTATGCCTCCGCTCCCGCTGCATTCGTTTCTCTTTCCAAAGGATAACCGCCGGGTATTTGCAAACTACCACTTCGCTCACCCGACGAAGAAACAAGTTGCCTACCGCAACGCATGTATCACCACATAAGTGCCGGCGCCGACAAGCCCGGACATCGGCATCGTCAGGATCCACGCCCAGACTATGCGTCCGGCCACCCCCCACCTGACGGCCGACAGCCGGTGCGTTGCTCCGACGCCAACAATGGCTCCTGTTATTGTGTGTGTCGTGCTGACTGGGATCCCTGCAAGAGATGCCCCGATGATTGTCGCCGCGCCTGCTGTTTCAGCGCAGAATCCGCCGACAGGCTTGAGCTTGGTAATGGATATCCCCATCGTCTTGATCACGCGCCAGCCACCCGATATGGTGCCCATCGCAATCGCCGCATGGCATATGAGCACCACCCAGAACGGCACGTCGAACGTCTTGAGCATTCCGGCACTGTACAAGAGAATCGTGATTATGCCCATAGTTTTCTGAGCGTCGTTTGTGCCGTGCCCGAGGCTGTAAGCGGCCGCAGAGAGAAGCTGAAGCCTTCGGAACCAGGTGTCGATCCGATGAGGAGACGCATACCTGAAAAACCGCATAACTATGGCCATGTTCAGAAAACCCAGAACCATCCCCAGAAGCGGCGATAGGACGATGTACAGGGCTATCAGGTCCAACTTCTGCCAGTTCAGAACACCGCAGACGGAACCGGTTCTCATGTGCACCGCGACCAGGGCTGCCCCGGCAAACCCGCCGATCAGCGCGTGCGAGCAACTAATGGGAAGCCCAACGAGCGATGTGACGACGGTCCAGAGTATCGCGCCGCACAAGCCGGCCAGCACAATATCCGGCGTGACCAGTTCCTTGTAGACGACTCCGCCTCCCACCGTTTTCGCGACGGGAACGCCGAAAGCGAACGCCGCCACGAAGTTCCAAAAGGCCGCCCACAGGACAGCCCTGATAGGGGTCAGGACCTTCGTTGCGACAATAGTTGCGATGGAGTTTGCGGCATCATTGAAACCGTTGAAGAAGTCGAATATGAGGGCAACGACTATTATCGTCGCGACAACAATAAGGGACATGCGCAACCTGCCCGACACGACGAATCGGCCCGGGGCTCATGCCCCTTGCCAGTTAATTGTAACCGCCCGGCGCTGTTCCGGTCAAGCGATCTGTAAGCGCGCTGCAAGCTTCCTGTAAACTCAACACGAGAAAAGTGGGTGAGACGTCCCATAGCCCACACCTTCGAAACCAATGCCAAGAAACACGTGATATACTGCATAGCGGGTGAGAGCACGCCGCACAAGCGAGCGACTGAGGATTTAGCCGGGAGGGCTGCCCAACCCCCGGTCAGGGATACGTCCCGCTGGGGGTTTTGTTCTACGCATTAGCCCGGAGGAATGCGGCCCCCCTCAAGCCAAATACAACAAAGTGAGAGACCGTTCGGTCCCGCGGTAATCTCGTTATGCTGAACTTGTTTCAGCACCTATGCGCCAAAAGGATGGATCAGGAATCGAGTTAAGGATGACCGGGTCTCGGGAGTTGGCGCATAGTACACTGAACTGATACCCAAGTGAGCACCGAAACTTACGAAGAAGGCGAGTTTCGCGGGTTCAAGGCGCCGCAGGGCTGCGAACCGCATTTCCCATTCACGGACCGGCTGCCGTCGGAGATCGTGCGCGGGGCGGCTCAGGAGACCTGGCCGATTATCGAAGCCCTGGCACTGAAGCCCTGTCCCTACATCGTCAAGGCGTTCGATACGCCGGGCGGCACAGACTACAACGCCGACTACTCCTGGCACGCCCTGGATAAAGAGAAGCGCTGGCAACTGCCGGGGTCGGGAATGCTGGGGCTTGTGAACCCGAACTCGGACATTTACTTCGCGTTCGGATTCGGGATCGAGGGCAACGGCGTCACATACAGGCTCCGGTTCCGGCCGGTCGTTCACCTGGTGGATCTTCTTGTCTACCGCGTGGACCTGAGCGATGAAATCGAGTGCGAGGTCGCGCTTAGGTGCGCAAGGTCTGATACGGTCATCGGAAGTGTCCACATAAGAAACCTCAGTAGCCGCGACCGGCGCATCACGGTCGCCAATCTCTTCGGCAAACAACCCCTAGAAAACCCGCCTTTCCAGCGGTATGTCCTGGAAGGCCAGAGGCATAGTTCGGGCGTCACAACAACAGCCGGCGGGATCGCGTGGATGGGGACTGTCGGTGAGGGCCGTGCAGCCAACGTGTGCCTTTATGAGTGGATCAAGGGCGAGTGTGGGGGACGTCGCCTTCTTGCCACAGTAGTAGAGGTGGTCGGGAAACACTACGAACCGGCGTTCCATGAAAGGCATGTGCCGCCGTCCGGAACCATCGCGGGGGATCGCGCAGTAGCTGTGCGCGCGGGCGGGACCGCTGTGTTTGCCCAGGCCCTGAATATGCGGCGATTCGCGCTGCAGGACGTCACCAACCCGCCGTTGATGCCCGGCCTCTATCGCAGGGAATCGGAAGAAGAGGCGGCTCAAGCAGGCTTCTGCGCGTGTGCCGAGGTGCTCAGAGAGGACCAGGCCGAAGCGATAACACGCAGCGTCGAAGCGTATCGAACGTTTCCCAAAGTCAGCCTGCCTGTGAAGAGCTGGGAAGCGGACTTTTACGCTTGCCTGGAACTTCCGCGCGCGTCCACATTCAGCCCATTCGGCCAGATGAAGACGCCGTTCTACAACTTCAGCCGCGTCCACGGTCACGAGCCTTACGGATGGTGGACCTACGGCATGCACGCCCACGAATCGCTGTGCACCCTGTTCAACAATATCGTAGACCCCGGCCTGTCGGCGGATTTCCTGCGGGGACACATTCATCAACAAGAAGAAGACGGAAGTTACCCGTATGGAGTCAATCACACGGCGGATCCCTACCACCCGCCCGGCAACGCAACCGCGCCACTTATCGTGTGGGAGGCCTGGAATGCGTATCTGTGGTCCGGTGATCGGGAGTTCCTGCGAGAGGCGTACGAGTCTGGCAAGCGGAACCACCACTGGTGGCTTGCGAACCGCAGCCCACGCCGTGACGGGATTTGCAGATGGCTCAACACCTCTCTGGAAAGCGTCCGGGACGACGATCATCTGCCAACCTGGCAGGCGACCGGCGGAAGCCAGCATCAGGACGCCCTGGACCTGAACTGCTACCTGCTTGTGCAGGAGCGCACGCTCGCCGCGATGGCCGGCGAACTGGGCCTGCTTGACGAAGCGCAAGAGTTCGCAACAATGGCCGAGTGGCGCGCAAGCTTGATGAACGGATCTATGTGGCATGAGGGCGACCGGCTCTACTACGGCGTGGGCGACCAGCCCGGGCACTGGGTGAGGGTCAAAGACATATCAACTTTCTTTCCGCTCTGGGCGGAGCTTGCCGGGGAGGACCGATCTGAGCGCATCGCAGAGCTGGTCACTGACCCTCAGACCTTTGGCACCCCGTATGGCCCGCCGGTCCTTGCTGCAGACGAGCCCGGTTTCGGTCCGTTGGCACACTGGTGCGGGGCGAATTGGGTTGAGATGAGTATGTTCGTTATCGCGGGCCTTCGGAACTACGGCCGCCACCGCCTTGCCGCTAACCTGGCTTATCGGAACGCGAAGATGGTGTCCGACCAGCTCGAGCGCTATGGCCACTTCCGAGAGTATTTCAACTCGATCACCGGCGACGGTGCCGGATTGGCCGACTACATCTGGACTGCGATGCCCGCGCATTTCATTGTCAACGTCTTTCTGGGCATCGAGCCGCGCCCCGCCGGCCTCGCAATATTACCCGCACTGCCCGACAGCTGGGACCGCATTGAGATAGATAACCTGCGCGTAAGGGGCAAACGCATTACGGTCACCGTGCGGGTTGAGGCGGCATCCGCCCGGACGACCGCCTGGATTGGCGGACGCAGCGCACAGGTTATCGAGAATCGCGGCGTATTGATCTCGTGGAACGCGCTTGCAGACGGAACGAAAGTGGAGATTGTGCTGCCTCGCCCTACCCTTTCGCCTGAGCCATAATGCCGGCCGCCTCCCACCAATCGCGAGCGGGCAGAACGTCGTCCGCCGCCGGCGCTATCGACTCGATGTGCTCCGGCTTCTTGATCCCCACGATCGCGCTTGTAACGGCCGGGTGTGTGAGAATCCAGCGGATTGCAAGCTGGGCAATCGTGAGGCCGTGCCTATCGGCGATTGGCTGAAGTCTGCTGACGCCCTCGAGCAGCTTCTTGAAAGTCTCGCCTTTGAAACGGCCGTTCCGGCTGCGGTGGTCGTCAAACGTGGTCTCGGGTGTATACTTGCCTGCCAGAATACCCCTGGCCAGAGAGGAATAAGTGATCACGCCAATGCGTTTCTCCAAGCACAGCGGCAGTTCCCGATCCTCTACCTGCCGATCGAGCATGTTGTAAAGAGGCTGGAGGCAAGAAACCTCGAAGTACCGATCATACATTCTGATCTGGTCCGCGTTCAGGTTCGAAACGCCGAACCACCGCACCTTGCCCTCTTTTCGCAGTCGCATCAGAGCGGCGCCGACCTCGTCCGGCCTGGTAAGCGGATCCCAAGCGTGTATCTGATATAGGTCTATGACATCGGTTTTCAAACGCTTCAGTGAAGCCTCGCATTCGCGGATTATGTAGTCGTAGCTGGTGTCCGGCACGCGGCTGTTGGGATCCTCGAAGTTGTGGTAGAACTTGGTGGCAATAATTACCCGGTCGCGACATTTTCGGCTCGCAAGCCAGTCGCCGAGCGAACTCTCGGCATATCCTTCGCCGTAGGCGTCCGCGGTGTCGATGAAGTTGACACCCAGATCCAGCGCCGTGTCGAGAGCCGACCGCCATTGCTCCAGGTCTATCTCTCCCCAAAACCTCGGCGAAAGCTGCCAGCAGCCGAAGCAGATTCGTGAGACCTTAAGATCTGTCTTGCCTAGTTGGACGTATTTCAACTCCAAGATCCTCTCAGCAAAGCGTGGTGGTAGCGCAACCCGACCGATTCGCGGCAGGAGGCATTGTCCGCGGCGCGGCCTGAAGCACTATGCAGAGTATATCCCGCAGCCGACACCTCGTCAACAGCCCGCGCGGCGGGGTATCAGGCCAGTCCTGCAGGTGCAAATGCCCGGGAGGCCGTCATCCTGAACTCGATTCAGGATCCACCGCTTCGACGCATAGATGCTGAAACAAGTTCAGCATGACGCGATTCCCGCGGCAGAATCGCCAAAATGCGTGTACCGCAGCAGCCTGGCAGACGGGGAAGGATTCGTCACAGTGTGTAAATCACATTCCGCGGGCGCGGCCGGGTGTCCGCTTTCGTGTCCGCAGGTATACGCGGGTCTACATTTGGAAGCGAGTTTCCTGCGCTGCTAGGAGTCCGTCCGAGTATTCCACCGGGCACAGATAAGAATAAAGTCAAGTTTGTTGAGTCAGACAGGCATGGATC